>CAZEEG010000006.1:63410-82281 GCA_964511065.1 uncultured Pirellulales bacterium
GGTCGAAATCACGCGGAACACGCCCTCGGCGACTTCCAGGATGGAGACGTCGAACGTACCGCCGCCCAGGTCGAACACCACAATGGTTTCGTCGGCTTTCTTGTCCAATCCGTAAGCCATTGCGGCAGCGGTAGGCTCGTTGATGATCCGGGCCACCTCCAGCCCGGCAATCTGGCCAGCATCCTTGGTGGCTTGCCGCTGGGCGTCGTTAAAGTAAGCCGGGACCGTAATCACGGCCTTGTTGACGCGGTGCCCCAGGTAGGCTTCCGCGGCTTCTTTCAGTTTGCGCAACACGAATGCCGAGATTTCCGGCGGCGTGTACTCCTTGTTGTTGACGCGAACTTTCACGTACTCGTCGGGGCCGCCGACCACTTCGTACGGCACCATTTTTTCTTCATTGGCGACTTCGTTGTGGCGCCGGCCCATGAAGCGCTTGATGGAATAGATCGTGCTCGTGGGATGCAGGACCGCTTGACGGCGCGCCCGTTCACCCACCTCGACTTCGCCCTTGTCGTTGAACGAAACGACGCTGGGTGTGGTGCGGTAGCCATCAGCATTAGGAATGACCTTGGGTTCGCCGCCCTCCATGACGGCCACAACCGAGTTGGTTGTCCCCAGGTCGATCCCAATGATTTTTTCGCCTTTACCTGCCATGAAATGCTCCTTTCGCCCTCGTTAGCGGTTGCCGCCTGCGGGTTGATGGCCGTCGTGGGAGTGGGGCCTGGCCGCAGGCGTGTTCCGCCTCGCTCAGTATGCTGTGGTATGTGGTGATTTGGTGAACTGTTGGAGTCGTTCAGCGTGGAAATGGGATGGACGAACACTGGCCTGCGTACGGTGCAAATTACGGGGCAAATGCTGCCTTCCCCGCCCGCGAGCCGTTGTCATTGCCATTCAGCATTTGGTGTGCCAATGTGTCGTTGTTTTGAAATTTATTCACAAGGCATTATACTGGAAAGTTTTGTGTGTCCGATTTTTCCTCGGTTTCGGTGGCTCACCGCCGACGCCGGCTCGCACTCTGCCAAATTGGCAGTCTGAACCCGCTCTCTGATGTAAGTGATTCCTGCTCAATCACTTATCGCGCATTGCTACGCGGTGCGCTGGGTATCGCGTTCGCCCGGCAAGCTTTCTAACTCAGGTTCAGAAAAGGGCTTGCGACATTTTGTCGCCGAGCTGCTGGCCCGCTGGCGGGGGCCTTTTCGCGCGGCAGCCGCTCCTTGACACTGTAAGTTTTGACCATTACAAGTTTTCCGTAAGTCGGCCGGCGACCAGTTCACGGAGGGAGGGCCTCACGCTGCAGGGGACCAACTGTGCTCCAGGATTCCACCTTCTGCCCGTAAGAGAATGCCATGGCGAAAGCGAAAGGCGCGAAGGGGAGCCGCTCCTCGCGAGAAACCCCTGCCAGTCTGCGAAAGAAGATTGAAAAACTCGATGCAGACCTGATCAAGCTGTGCAACCAACGGGCCGAACTCACGGTCAAATTGGCCGAGCTTCAACCCGAAGCGGTGGCGCCGGAAAGCGGCGATGAAGAACACCTGGCCTCGCTGGTCGCCCGCAACCCTGGCCCGCTGCAGGAACTGGCCATCCGCAATATTCTCAGGGAATTGATCAGCGGTGCGCGGAGCCTGATCCACCACGTTCGCGTGGCTTATTTGGGCCCGGCGTACAGCTACAGCCACTTGGCCGCGATCCAGTACTTTGGTCAAAGCGTGGACCTGGTGCCTGTCGGCGCGATTGGGGCGGTGTTCGAGGAGGTCTACCGCGGACATAGCCGCTTTGGCATCGTGCCGCTTGAGAACTCCACCGATGGCCGCGTCGCCGACACCCTGGATATGTTCACTCGGTTACCGGTCCGCATCTGTGGCGAAGTGCAGCTTCGGATCCACCATCATCTGCTGGGCAAGTGCGACCGCTCGGAAGTGATCGAAGTCTACAGCCGGCCGCAGGCCTTGTCGCAGTGCCGCAATTGGCTGGCGCGCCATTTGCCTACAGCACGAACGGTGCCGGTTACCAGCACATCGACCGCCGCTCAGTTGGCGCAGGATAAGCCCGGAGCTGCGGCCATCGCCAGTCTTCAGGCCGGCAAGCACTATGGGTTGAACGTGCTGGCGGAGAACATCGAGGACAACGCGGCCAACATCACGCGATTTGCCGTGATCGGCGACCGCTCCGCGCCGCGCACCGGTAAGGACAAGACGGCGCTCATGTTTGAGGTCGATCACAAGGTGGGAGCGCTGGCCGATGCCACCGCCGTGCTCAAACGGGCACGGCTCAATATGACCTGGATCGAGTCGTTCCCGGCCCCCGACCGTCAAGGCGCTTACCTGTTCTTCTGCGAAGTGGAAGGCCACGAAAGCGATGCGGCCGTGAAGCGTGCCCTGGAAGGGCTGAAGAAAAAATGCTTGATGCTCGAAGTGCTGGGCTCGTACGCACGCACGACGGCCATCGGCTGATCGCCGGCACCCAACCATAACATGCCCGGACGTGGCCGCTCGCTGAGTCAGAACGTTTGGGCCGCGGCCAGGTCCGTCCTGCCGCGCAGGAGGCAGTCTTCGGCATGAATGTGTTTTGTGTGGTTGTCGATGGACTGCAAGCGGCCTACCTGGGCACCTACGGCAATGCCTGGGTGGGAACGCCGCACTTGGATGCGCTCGCGGCCGACGGCTTTGTCTTCGATCAAGCATTCGTTACCTGCCCTTCGCTGGCGGCCTTCTATCGGGGGGCCTGGTTTGGCCGACCCGCAATAACACATCTGCTCGAAGACGCTCCCCCGCCGTCTCCGTCGCTCCTGGAGGTGCTGGGTAAAGCCGGCTTTCAAACCTTGCTGGTGACCGATGAGCCGCAACTCGTTACGGTTGCCGGCGCAGCCGACTTTGCCGCTCAAGTGGTTGTGGGGCCAGCCAATGGACAAGTAGCCGGGGCATTGGACAGGCCAGAAGTCGCCGAGGCAGCCGAAACCGACGACGAAACGGCGATGGCCTCGACCATTGCGGCGGCCTTGGATGCCTGGCAGCAATCGGCATCGGCCGGCGGCAGTACGGCCCCGCGGAACCATTGCGTCTGGATTCACCTGCGAGGTCTGTTGGGAAACTGGGACGCGCCCTATGTCCGGCGGGCAAAGTATGCCGACGAGGATGACCCGCCCCCTCCGCAATGGGTCGCTCCGCCGCATCGTACGCTGGACGAGCACGCCGATCCCGACGAGTTGCTTGGGATCAGGCAGGCCTACGCCGGGCAGATCGCGGCGCTCGATAGCCTGTTCGGTTCGCTGTGGAGTGTGATCGCGGCGACATCTGAACCGTCCCTGTTGTGCCTGATGGGCTGCCGCGGCTATCCGTTGGGCATTCATCGGCGGTTGGGGTATCCAACCGATGAGCCTGCCCAACTCTACGCCGAAACGGTTCAGATGCCTTGGATCTTGCGCTTTCCCGATGCGATGCACGCCGGTGGTCGTACCCAGGCGCTGGCGGAGCCGGCCGACCTCCCTGCCACGTTGCTTGAGGCATGCATGCAGTGGGATACGACGACGCAAGCTGCGGTTCCTGCCACTTGGGAACGATCGTTGATGCCGGTCGTGGCTGGGGACGAAACGGCAACGCGGGATCGGCTGCTGCTGGCCGCGCCATCCCCAAAGTCTGCGGCTATCCAAAGTCTGCGGACCGCGGCCTGGTATTTGATCGAATCCAAGCCTGGGAAGCAGAATGGAACCACGCAGGCGGGCGAATCGGCCTACCTCCCCAATGGGTCTTGGGAGCTCTACGCCAAGCCCGACGACCGCTGGGAGATCAATGAAGTTTCTGCCCGGATGCCGGATATTGCCGAACGCATGTCGGCGCTAGCCCGTGAGCAAAGACGTGTCCTCTTGGGCGAGGCCAGGGAACTTTCCCCTTTGGACGAGGATCTTCGGAACATCCATCGTTAACGGTAGTGGTCGCCGCTGGTGGATGGTGGCGCAGTCCAAGGCCGCTGCATTGCTTCCTGATGCGCCGAAACGTCGCTGATTCGGCTTGGAAACCGGTAAGATTGCGGCACAACTCGGTTGGCCCGTCACCTGCGCGGTCGCATTCGATCGGCCAACTCTGCTGGAAGCGGTTGCGCTCCTTTTGCTGCGTCAAATTGACCGTGGGAGCGAGTAACCGCGGAAACCGCCGGTTCATCTACCGGCTCGGCAAAGGATTCGCTATGTTGCTCGAACTGCCTCTTTCCTGCCAGCGTACCGCTTGATAGGCCCACTGGATGGTACGGCAAGAAGGGGCCTATCGGCCAGGATTGCTCAGCACACCAAAGGAGGGACGGATGTTGCGAAACCTATTCAGGCAGAGGCCCTGGGCGCTATTTGCCGCTGCCCTGGCAGCGCTGGGAACCTGGGCGGCAGCCTCGGCTTCAGCCGCGCCGCCGGAGTCGTCGCAATCCAGGCCTAACACCGCCACCCCAGCCAAGCAGAAAGGAAGCGCGGACGTGGTACCCCTGATCCCTCGTGAGGTACTGTTTGGCAATCCCGATAAGGCCGCGGCCCGCATCAGTCCCGATGGCACCAGGCTCGCTTACCTGGCACCGGTAAACGGTGTATTGAATGTTTGGGTGGGACCGCTCTCGAATCCCGATGAGGCCAAGCCGGTCACCAAGGATACCAAGCGCGGCATCCGTTCATACTTTTGGGCGTATACCAACAAGCACATCTTGTATCGCCAAGACGCCGGTGGGGATGAGAACTGGCACGTGTACAAGGTGGATCTGGATAGCGGAGAGATCACCGATCTCACGCCTTACAAAGAAGTGGCCGCGCAGATCGAAGGCGTGAGCCATCGCAAACCCAACGAAATTCTCGTCGGCCTGAATGATCGCGACGCGCGGTTCCACGACGTATACCGGATCAACCTCGATTCGGGCGAGCGTCAACTGCTGCAAGAGAATCCGGGCTTCAGTGGCTTTCTGATCGACGAAGATTACAAGGTGCGGTTTGCTTCGCGGTTTGAGCCCGACGGCAGCAACTCGATCCTTCAACCCGATGGCGACCAGTGGAAAGAGTTCTTGAGGATTCCCCAAGAGGACACGCTGACGACCAGCCCGATCGGTTTCGATAAGACCGGCGAAGTGCTGTACCTGATCGACAGTCGCGGGCGAGATACCGGCGCGATGACGACCGTGGACCTCAAGACAGGCGAACAGAAGATCATTGCCCAGAACGACAAGGCCGATATTGGCGGTGCCCTGGTGCATCCCACGGAGAACACCATTCGCGCCGTATCATTTGAATACCTGCGCACGGAATGGCAGATCATCGATCCGGAAGTGAAGGAGGATTTTCGGTTCTTGCGCAAGGTGGCGGATGGCGAAATTGTCATTGCCAGCCAATCGCTGGACGACAAGCATTGGATCGTGGCATTCCTCATGGACGATGGCCCGGTGCGCTACTACCACTACGACCGCAGCGGCGAAGACAAGTCGGCCAGGTTCCTGTTCACCAATCGCAAGGACCTGGAAGGCCTTCCGCTGGCAAAGATGCATCCCGTGGAGATTAAGAGCCGTGATGGTCTGACCCTGGTTTCGTACCTGACCCTGCCGCCCCATACCGATCCTGACGGCGATGGCCGTCCCAGCGAACCGCTGCCGATGATCCTGACGGTTCATGGCGGTCCCTGGGCCCGCGACAGTTGGGGGTACGACCCCACCGCGCAGTGGTTGGCAAACCGGGGGTATGCCGTGCTGTCGGTCAATTTCCGCGGTTCAACCGGGTTTGGAAAGGAATTTCTCAACGCAGGGCGGAAAGAATGGGCCGGCAAGATGCACGACGACCTGATCGACGCCGTTCATTGGGCCGTCGATCAAAAGATCGCCAAGAAGGATTACGTAGCGATCATGGGTGGCAGTTATGGCGGATATGCTACGCTCGTGGGCTTAACCTTCACTCCGGAGGTCTTCCGGTGCGGCGTGGATATTGTAGGGCCGTCGAACATCATCACGCTGCTCAATACGATTCCGCCGTATTGGCAACCGGTCATTCAAATGTTCAAGGACCGGGTTGGCGATCACACCACCGAGGAAGGCATCAAGTTTCTGCAAGAACGCTCGCCGTTGAACTATGTGGATCGCATTCAGCGACCGCTGTTGATCGGCCAGGGAGCCAACGATCCGCGCGTCAAGCAGTCGGAAGCCGATCAGATTGTTAAGGCGATGCAGGAGAAGAACATCCCGGTGTGCTATGTGCTGTACCCGGACGAGGGCCACGGCTTTGCCCGGCCGGAAAACCGGATGTCGTTCAACGCGGTGACCGAAGCATTTCTGGCCGAGCACATGGGCGGACGGTTTGAACCCATTGGCGACGATTTTGTGGGTTCGAGCATTCAAGTTCCGGTAGGTGCTGATGAGGTTCCCGGCCTGAAGGCCGCGCTGGAAACGGTGCCTGCCAAGGAGAACTAGGCGGCCGATTGCTCGTAGGCCCCTTGCCATCGGGCGACACAACTGCGATCCGAGTCGCGAATCACGGCTCACGGAGCTAGCTCCGTGAGCCGTGTGCAATATATATGCACTGCGAATCATTATCCGCGTGGCACGGCCCTGCGCGGTTGGGTATCAACATCACTTAGGTCCGGCCAGTTGCCCGACGTACTGTGGATCGATCCGGTTCCAGGCGTTGTACCCAACCACGGCGCATACCAAGGCATGCGGCCGCTTTCGTGCCTTCCCATTGCGCCCCGCAGAGAAATGTGTTCACCCCTGTAGTGCTTGGTTCTGGAAGCTGCTGGTGATTCACGGTGCGCGCGAACCTGTTGTGGGTACACCATTCCACACGACTCACAGCGCCAACGGCACGCAAGCGGTGTTCAGCCGTTAGGGGAGCCGCAACGGTTGACGGCACGCTACGCCGCAGTTCGCACCGGGGCGGTGGCGCATATTGGCATGGACTATACGCCTTCTGGCTTCTGGCCGCGACATTCGTTCGGTGTCGCGAATGGGTCGGGAACTTCATCCAACAACAACCGTACAGCGGCATTCAGATGCGGCACGATGTGATACAGGATGCCGACTAACCTGGTGGGGGTTTCCTCGTCATGCGTGTCCGGGGTGTTAAACAAATACCGCAGTTGTTCGAGATCATCCTTCCAATGGGTCATATGGAAGATGAAATCCTCGCGCAACTGCTTGTACTCGCCTGGTGGCAGGTCCGCCCACGACTCCTTTCGCAAATCGTCAAAAACTCGCCCTAACAGGGTTTCGAGTGCGGTGCATCGCGGCATGGTCAATTCTCCAGTTGATTCTGCCAGTCGGCGATTTTGGCTTGCCGTTGTTGAGCGGTTTTCTTTCCCAAGTCGGGCAAGAGGGCCTCCCCTTGGCCAAGCCACCCCCGGACTTCTCTCTTCCAATGTGCAACGGCAGGGTCGTGAGGCATTGCCTTGATCTTCTCCAAATGATTCTCAATGTTCGGAGCAAGGCCTTCGAGTCGGATCAAGGCCGTCTTACGCCTTCCCATTACCAAGCCCCTTGCACTTCCCTAGGCCACCGGATAGCGACTCAGAAGCACATGGATTGTAGTCGCCCGACGACTGGACTTCGCCTCGAATGTTTCCCACGCGAACCGGATGCCCCGACTAGAAGCGAAATCGGAATACTTCCTGCATTCTAATGGCACACGGATATCACTTGGAATGGCTCACAGCGCCAACGGCACGCAAGCGGTGTTCAGCCGTTAGGGGAGCCGCAACGGTTGACGGCGGCACTGTGTCCGTTCACGCCGGGGGGTGACTACCCAGATTCCACCTGCTGCTAATGGGTGGTGATGAGCGACGCGCGATCGGCGTCGACACATTGCCGCGATTTTTCTCGTTTCCGGTCAGTTTGGCGCGATACCTCCGGGCTTTACCGGGGTTTGATCTAATAATCGCCGTTCAAGCGATGTGGTTGCGACTGATGCGGCGCGCTACATGCATGCTGTCATTAGCATCGGCAATGGACAACGTTGATCGGTTTATCAAGGGTGGCACAAGGCGGCGACTTTGTGCCTCATCAACGTGGGGGAACGTTTAGCAGCCCTCGCCGGTACAGTGGCTGCTTGGAGATTCTCTCGTTTTCCACGGAGGAGCGAACACATGTGGCGTAGTACTTTGTCAATCGCGTTGGGACTTGCGTTGGGGGCTGGCAGTTCAGCTTTTGCGCAAGAGTCCGATAGCCTGGAGAAACTGCAGCAACTGGAACAGGAACTGAGCCAAGTTCAGGCTCAAATCCAAGAGATCGAATCCCAGTTGGATTCCGACGAGCTGGGAACGCTTCACGAGGTGAAAGCTCCCGCTCGCAAAGATGCCGACCGCAAGAAGGACGGCGACCGCAGGCGGGGCGATCAGCGCGATGCCAAGAAGGACGGCGAGCGGAAACGCGACGCCAAGGACAGCAAACGCGACCAGGGCGAGGACGGCAGAAGCTTCCGCCCTGGCCCACGGCCCCGGTTTGGCTTCGGCCAAGGTCCTGGCCCTCGCTTTTCGCCCGAGCAAATGAAGGCGTGGCGCGAACGGGCCGAGCGGATGCGCGCCGATGGCCGCCATCGGGCTCACTACCGGGATTTCGGCCAGCGGGACAGCAGCGCCAAGAAGGATTTTGCCAGGAAAGACAGTGGCAAAAAAGACAGCGCCAAGAAAGGTGATTGTGACGGCAAAGAGTGCAAGGACGGCGACCGCCGCGGCCGTAGCGGCGGCTCTGCCTGGCATCGACACCACCGTCGCGGCCACCATGCCTTCGGCTCGTTTGGCCCCCACCATTCCCGCTGGGCGCATCACTCGCGCCGCATGACGCGGGATGATGATGGCCCGCGCAGCCGCTTCCAGACCCCGGGTCGCAGTGGTGGTCCTCGTTGGCACCAGGCGCGGTACGATAAGGACGGCCGCAAGCCCAGCCCGGATCGTTTCCGCCGCTCCGACCGCGATGGCAGCCGAGTCGATCTCGAGCGGAAGGTCGAGCAGTTGAGCCGCGAGATCGAATCGCTGAAGCGGAGCCTGCGCAGGAACTAGCCTGCCATAACCGTCAGGCAGCCTTACCCAAGACTGGCTTGGCGGATGGTCTTGACGTGCCGTGGCGCTCGTCCCCTCCACAGTCGCCGCGGCAATTCCTCTAGCGCGCGCCGAGCATTCCCTGCCCGGCGCGCGTTTTGTTTTTTACGATCGAACGACCTCCGCCCAAGGTTCCAGGCGTGCCCAATCGCCCGGCAACGGGCCGACTGGGGTGGGGACCTTAACGTCCGGCGTTCGTCCCGCATGCCGCCAGGTTGGAGTCCGTCCATCTGAAGGCACCCTTCCCGCAATTGATCGTGCGGATAGCTGGCACACAGCGCCCCCGGGACTCCTATTTCGCGGGATGCCCTAAAGGCGATAGAATCACCGACAACGGGCGGTTGCCGCACAAGGGGGGCCGGGATGGGAGTCGGCACTCGCAGCCGCCGTGGTGTGGTGATCGCCCAGTGGAACAACGTTGGTGGAACAACGTTTCTGCGGCGGTCGGGTTCGAGTGCGGGAGCAATCGCCAGCGTGAAAGTCCTCCTCAGCCAAGAACAGTTGGCCGAAGGCATCGCTCAGATGGCCAACAGCATCACCGAGCGCTATCGCGGCCAGCCGCTCACCGTGGTGGGCGTGCTCACCGGCAGTATCGTGCTCTTGGCCGATCTGATTCGTGAAATCGACATTCCGCTTCGGCTCGGCGTGCTGCAAGCGCGAAGCTATCGCGGCACGACCACGCACCCGGGGCGGTTGTCGGTCAACCAGGACCTGCTACCCGACGTCCGCAACCGCCACGTGCTGCTGGTCGACGATATCCTCGACACGGGCCGCACGCTCTCGCAGTTGCTCGTGCAGATGCACGACATGGGCGCGCTGTCGGTGCGGACGGCCGTCCTGCTCCGCAAGCGCGGCCGGCAGCAGGCCCCGCTGGAGCCCGACTTTGTGGGGTTTGAAATTCCCAATGAATTCGTCGTTGGTTACGGCCTGGATTACAACGACTACTACCGTAACCTGCCCTATGTGGGGGCGATGGAGCCCGCCGACTTGGAGGCTGCGAAGTCGTGAACGGCTTGCGGGTTGTGCTCATCACCCGACGGTACTGGCCGCTGGTGTCCGATGAAGCTTCGCTGGCAGCGGACCTGGCACACGGCCTGCGCGGCGGCGGTGCCGAAGTCATCGTGCTCACCGCGCAAGGGCATGTTTCGTGGCCACCCCAAATCACCGATTGCGGCGTGCGCGTATTGCGGTTGCCGACCGGAGTCCGCAGCGCATGGGGCGGGCAGAAATACCTTCGTTCGCTGGGAAGCTGGCTGCGGAAAAACGCCAGCCGGTACGATGCCGCAATGGTCTTGGGCATGCGCGAGGAAGCCGAGTCCGCGATGGCTGCCACCGCAGGCTCAAATAAGCCGGTGATCTTGGTGGCGCTGTCCGCGGGGCTGGAAGGCGATTGTCACTGGCAACTGGAGGCCGCGCACGGAGAACGCGTCAAGAACGCCTGTATGAAGGCGGCCGCCCTCGTTGCGAGCGATTGCATGCAAGAGGCCGAACTGATCGCCGCCGGTTACCCTCGCGAGCGGATCCGCCAGATTCCGCCGGGCGTGCCCGAGCTGCCGGCCGCCACCACCTGGTACCGCGATCAAGTCCGGGCCGCCCTGGTGGAGTGTAATCGGGCCTTCTACATGCCGCAGCGGACCCCGCTGGTGGTTCATACGGGGCCGCTGGTCGAGGGCCGCGGGCTGGAGACCTTGATCGCCGCCTGGCCGCAGGTGTTGGTGAAGTACCCGCTGGCTTGCCTCTGGCTCACGGGGGGCGGACCACTGCGCGGAAAGCTCATTCAGATGTGCGAACGGCTCCGGTTGCATCAGCGCGTGTTATTGCCAGGTACGTTCGATCAGCCTGCCAACGTGGCCGCAGCGGCCGACCTGTACGTGGCGCCGGCACCCATGCGCGGCCCCTGCATGAACCTGCTGCGGGCCATGGCTATGGGAGTGCCCGTGGTGGCGGCGGTCGACGGCAACCTGCAGCGGCATCCGCTCGTTGAACATGAACGTACCGGGGTGTTGGCCGGCAGCGGCGATGCCACGGCCCTGGCCGAAGGCATGCTCCGTCTCATGAACGATCCGCTGGAAGCCCAGCGACTGGGCGATGCCGCCCGGCAGCACGTCCAGGCCAAGCTCCCGATGTCCCAATGTGTGCAGCGTTACCAGGAACTACTGGAACAAGTCACCCGCCCGGAATCCTTTCACCAGCCCCAGCCGGTCTCGCTGTGAACACCTGCATCTTACACGTTTTGGATCACCTTCAGCCGTCGGCAGCGCTCTCTCGACTCACGCTGTTGGCCCAGCGGTTGGCCGCCGATGGGTACGGTGCGCCGTTGTACGTGGCATCGCTGGAACGGATCAAGGGGCGGCCGGAATGCATGGCGGGTGCCTCGCGCTTGGAGGCTGCGGGTGCCTCGGTAATGGCGTTGAGCCAGGCTACCGGACTGGACCCGCTTGCCCCGTTTCGACTGCGGCGGTTGGTTCACCGCCTTCAGCCCCAGATCGTTCACGTTTGGCAACCGGCATCGCTGAGCTGGTCGCGGATGGCTGCCAACGGCCGGAACCTGGTGGCCAGCATTGACCATTGGCCGGGCCGCTACGATCGCTGGATGCTCTCGCTGATGCGCTTAGCAGTTCGCCAGGCTGCGGCCGTGGTGGTGCCCGATGAGATCGTGGCCCGGCATGTTCGCCGGCACCTGGGCGTGCGCGAAGCAGTGTTTGACGTGATCGCGCCGGGCGTACAACCGCCGCAAAACATGCAGGAATCGGCCGTCGCGCGCCAACATCTGTTGAGAACGGCCGGCTTGCCCAGCGACGCGCGGATGATCGTGGCTGCCGGGCGGCTGGTTGCAGGGCGGCGGATTCGCGATGCCATCTGGAACATCGACATTCTCACCCTGCTGTTCCCCAATGCCTACCTCGTGGTGCTGGGGGACGGACCCCAGAAGCGGCGGCTACAGGCATTTAACCGTGCGATGCGAGGCTGGGCGCAGACCCGCTTCGTGTCGTGGCAGAACGCGGCCGACTGGTGGCCGCATGCCGAACTGGTTTTTCACTTCGATGATGAGCCAGGCATCAGCCAATGCCTGTTAGAAGCCATGGCCGTTGGTACGCCCGCCATCGTGAGCGATAGCCCTAGCCACCGCGCCTTTCTGGAGGACGGCGTTCACGCGACGTTTGCGGCGCTGTCGGATCGCACCTCGCTGGCCAAGTGCGGGCGGCGGCTATTGCTCAACCCGGCCGCCGCAGCCGAAATGGCTGCGGCAGGCCAGGAACGCGTTCTGCAACAATTCGATGCAGCCAGGTTTGCGGAAGCACACCGCCGGCTATATCAGCGGCTGGCCGCTTCCACGCCGCAATCGGCGGCGGCACGCAGCGCCTAAGGTCTTTGGGCTGCGTGAAGCCGCGGGCCGGATAACCAGCCGCCGCCAGATCATTAGTTTAGCGGCTTGATCGCCACGTTGCGGAACTTCACCGGGCTGGAGTGGCCGGCGAAACCAAAGTGGCCGCTGGTGCGGTCCTTGCCGGGATGCGGCCGGCCGCCCATGTATTCGGTGACCTGGGCCAGGTCCACATCCAGGATGCGAAAACCGTTCAGCTCAACGCGGATGCGGGAGCCTTCCACGGTTACCTGCTGGAAGTTCCACTCGCCCAGCGGCCGGAGGTAGCCGCGGTGCGCGGCGGCCATGCCGTAGGCCGAGCCATGGTATTGCCGCGGATCCAGCTTGGCATAGCCGGGAGCCGTGTTGTCCAGCACCTGCAGCTCGCACATGCCGACATAAGCGGTATCGCCGCTGCCGGGATAGCGGATAGCCAAGCCATTGTTGCCACCGGCGGGCAGTTGAATCTCAAGCTGCACCACAAAGTCGGAAAACTCTTCCTCGGTGTAGATCGTGCCACCTTTGCCCTTTTTGCACATGATCGCGCCGTCCACCACTTCGTAGTTCGCAACCGGGCCGGCCCAACCGGTCAGGTCGCTTCCGTTGAACAGCGACTTGAAATCTGCTTGGGCCTGCTTCTTGTTGGGGCCGCCCTCGCGGAGAAGTTGGTTGGCTTCCTCGGCCGGAATCTCGCGAATGAAGACGTTCCGCCAACGAATTTCGCCACCGTGCGTCTGCAACTGGATCGGGCCCTCCTTGGGCAGCGGGGCTTCGCGATTGAAGAAGTTCTCCAACCGGGCGTGATCGACGACCAGCTTGTCGTTCAGGTAGACTGTCACGTACTCGCCAACCATCACGATCCGGAAGTGGTTCCATTCGCCGAACGGTTTGTCGGCCAGCACCAGGGGGTCTTTGCCCTCGGGATTGCGGTTGTTCCACAGGCCGCCCGAACCCTTGTTGGCGCCCAGTTTGAACTTGGCCTCTTCCGTGGAATCCCAGATTTGCACCTGAGGAATGCCGCGGAGGTAAATTCCGCTGTCGGCCTTGGGCACGGTCTTGTAGTCGATCAGCAGTTCAAAGTCGCCGTAGTTCTTATCCGTGGTGAGATACAGGCCGTGGCCGTCGTTCACCAGTTCGCCATTCTCCACGGTCCAGTGCTGGCGAATGTTTTGGAGACTGGCTTCTTTTTTCTTCGCCAGTTCTTCCGGCGACAGGGCCATCCACTTGGCGGGATCTTCGGTCGACAGGCCCCACCAGCCACTGAGGTCCTTACCATTGAAGAGGGCGACGAAACCCTTGGGAGGTTTCACTTCGTCGGCGGCGGCGGGCGACGCCAACAGCGGACACATGCACGCGGCGACTAGCCAAGCGGCAAACCGGAGGGGCTTCATGGTGCGACAATCTCCTGGTACGTGGTCAATGTTGTAGGGCACATCAGCCGTTACGGTTGCGTTCCAACGGGCACCATATTAGCTGCTGATGGAGCCGCTGGGTAGTAACCGCTGCGCAAGCCGCACAGGTGGGGGGGATTTTGTCGGCCGCGGCGCCCAATCTCAAGTGGGCTTTTCCCAGACCATCCGCGGCTGGCCCGCGCAATCGCTGGGGACTTCCAGGCCCGCATGCTGTAGCAGGCTCACGCCCACGTCCAGAAGTTCCAGCCCATCGACACGGCCCGGTTGCCCGGCCAGCGGCGCGCGGCTGATGAAGATTCCCGACCAATCATGGTTGGCCTCGTCGGGGCCGGTATCGTTGCCTTCGATATAGATGCGGCCGCCGCCCACGGTGCCCACGCTCCGCCAACGCATCCGGCCCCAGTAGCAGAACAAATCGGGCGGGTAACCCTGGCACGCAACGAACAAGTCTTCGGGCCGGCAGACCAGGGTTCCCAGGTCCTCGCCGTGGGGGCCCGGGAGGGCCTGGGTTTCTTCGATCAGGCGGTCGCGCCAGCGTTCGTATTCGCTCGGCTCGATCACGCCCTGCGGTTCGCGGCCCTTGACGTTCAAGAAGATGCGGGCGTAATAGCCGCCCTCGCTCCAGGCGACGGTTCGCGACCAGTCGATCCGCAACTTGTGCGGCGGCGTGTCTTCGCTAGGGTACTCCTTGAGTACCAGGTAACCCTGCTTGACCAGCCATTCATTGACCGCGATACCGCCCTGCATGGGCTGGGCGCCGTGGTCGGAAACGACCAGCAGCAGCACATCGTCGCCCATGGCGGCTGTCAGCTCGCCGATCAGCCGGTCGACTTCGCGGTAATAATCGCGCAGGACCCAGCGATAAGGGTTGTTTTCGCCAGGGAAACGCGGATGGGTGGGATCGCAGAAATGCCAGAAGCCGTGGTGGATGCGGTCCACGCCCATCTCCACCATGAAGAACAAATCCCAAGGCTGCGTATCCAGCAAATGCCGGGCGGCGAGGAACCGGCGGCGGGTCATGGTGTAGATGTCCGCCAGCAGCCGCGACTTGTCGTCGGTGCGAAAATTGCGGACGTCGATCACGTAATCGCCTTCGGCGGCGCGGTCGATCTCAGCGGCAATCTCGCCCGGATACGTCCAAGGCATCGACTTGTCGGGCGCGAGAAAACTGGCCACGGTGATGCCGCGCGGCGGCTGCACGATGGGGAAAGTCTGCGGCACGCCCAGGCAAATCGAGGTTCGGCCCGCCGCCGAAAAATGGTCCCACAGCCGGGGCTTGCGCACCTGGCTGGAAAACGACAGCGTCAGCGGTTCGTAGTCCCAGCCGCGGCGATTGCGAAACCCGTAAATGCCCAATTGGCCGGCGTCATACCCGCTGGTCATGCAGGACCAGGCCGGCACCGTGATCGGCGGGTGGCAACTCCGCAGCGGCCCATAACTGCCCGCTGCCATGAGCCGGTTCAGGTTGGGCAGATCGCCGCGCAGCTCGTCAAAGACGAGGCTCGCTTCGGCACAATCCAGGCCGACGACGGCAATCCGCGGGAATGAACTCATGGCGAAATTACGGAGCCTTGTGGCTGGCGGCGACACGATCGCGGATCAGTCGCGGCATGCAAAGGGGCACAACGGTCTTGCGATGAATCCGGATCAACGGGTCACGCGGCTGGTCCAGGCCGGAATGGCCGCCGGAATCGGTTCCGGGCGGCAGCCGAACAATGGAAATGAAATCTGGCAATGTTCATGACTGGCTGCCCCTGATGGTGTTGGTTTTGCCTCGCCGGATTCGCCGGGCCGGACTGGCTGTGCGGCCCCCCCTTCTCGACCGGCGGCCCACGAGGTTCAGACTATTCTACAATCTTTCCACGACTTCGATTCCCAACAATTCAAGCCCCTTCCGCAAAACGCTGGCCGTCAGATCGACCAGCAGGCACCGGCTGGCGCGAATCTCGTCGCTGGGCGCTTTGATGACGGGGCAGTTTTCAAAAAACGTACTGAAGCTCTTGGCCACCTGGTCAAACAGGTAACTGGTCAGCAGGTTCGGCCGGTAATCGACCGGGACCTCGGCCACGGCTTCGGCAAATCGCGACAGTTCCAGGGCCAACGCCCGCTCGGCCGCGTGCTCCAGCACGATCGCAGCACCGCTCGCCCGCAGGGCCGCCGGGTCGGCGCCGGCCTTGCGGAGAATGCTGCGGCACCGCGCGTATGCGTACTGCATGTACGTAGCCGTGTTGCCCCGCAGGTTCAGCATGGCCTGGTAACTGAAGCGGTAATCGCTCGTGCGGTTGTGCGAGAGATCGAAATACTTGATCGCCCCCACGCCGACAGCTTCAGCCACTTGGGCCCGCTGCTCGGGCGAGATTTGGCCTTCGGGATCGTTCTCCGCCACAACCTTGGCGGCGTAGGCCACGGCCTCGTCGATCACGTCGCTCAAGTCGACGGACCACCCGCTCCGGGTCTTGATCGGCCGACCGTCCTCGCCCAACACGGTGCCAAAACCAATATGCTGCAGTTCGACGTCCTGGTAGCCCCAGCGGCGGGCGGCCGCAAACAACTGTTCAAAGTGCAGGCTCTGCCGGTGGTCCACCACGTACAAAATGGCATCGGGCTGCCATTGCTCCATCCGGTACTGGATGGTGGCCAGGTCGGTGGTCGCGTAGAGGAAGGCCCCGTCGCGCTTGCGAATCAGCATCGGCGTATCGAAGCCTTCGAGGAAGATCACCACGGCGCCTTCGCTTTCGGTGGCCAACCCCTTCTCCTGGAGTTCGCGAACGACCTTCTCCAGGCGATCGTGATAGAAGCTCTCGCCCAGGGTGTGATCGAACTTTACGCCAAGCCGCTCGTACATGGCATCCAGCAGCTTGAGGCACGGCGGGAGAATCTTTTTCCACAGGGCCAGGTTTTCCGGGTCGCCCGTATGGAGCCGGGCGGTTTCCAGCAGCACCCGATTGCCGATGTCGTGATGCTCTTGGGCTAACCTGGCTTTGACGGGATCGGACTCCACCTCCGCCAGCTTCGTCTGCAGGTCCTTGAGCGAATCGCGGGCTTCGGCCAGCCGCGCTTGGACCCGCTTGTGCTCGCTTTGGGCCTTCTTGAGGGCCTTCTTATCGGCCTGAGCGGCAGCCACTGCCGCTTCCGACCGGTCAAGCTCCGCCTTCAATTCCTCGATGGTGCGCTCCAGCGCCGGCACCTCCGCTTTGCCCTTGTGGTACTCCACTAACTGGTTGGTGAGGCGGTAAAGCTGGGCGTAATAGCCAATGGTGCCTTCGGGCTCGGTGGCGTACTGCGACAGGTGCCGGCACCCGAAAATGATCATGCCGAACTGGGTGCCCCAGTCGCCGATGTGGTTATCGCTGATGACCTTGTGGCCCAAGAATCGCAGCACCCGGCACAGGCTATCGCCAATCACCGTGGAGCGAATGTGGCCAATATGCATCGGCTTGGCCACGTTGGGGGCGGAGTAATCTACGACGTACGTTCGGGCCGGTTGCTGCGGCGGGCAGCCCAGGCGCTCGTCGGCCAGGGCTTCGCTGGCGAGCCTTGCCAGCACATCATCCTTGATTCGGAGGTTAATAAAGCCGGGGCCGGCGATCTCGGGCGGTTCGCACAGGTCGTCGATCTTGAGCGCGGCGACGATGGCCTCGGCGATCTCGCGCGACTTGCGGCCAAGTTTGCCTTGCAGTGGCATGGCGCAATTGGCCTGGTAGTCGCCGAAGCGGAAATCGGTGCTGCGGCGGACCGTTTCCAGCAGTGGCTCCACATCATCGACCAGCGTGGCCAAGGCGGCGGCAAATCGGCTCTGCAATTCGGCAAGCAGGTTCATGGGTACCTGAGTGACTGGATAGCTGGGATTCGAATGACGCTTTTCCGCCAGCCAATCGGAAATGCCTGCGCCACGTGCTCAACTAGACCCCTAAATTGCCTCGCGTTCAAGGTGGCAGCCCGGCCAGCAAGGCTGGGGAAAACTCCCAGCACAGAACCGACTTACAACCATTCCGGCAGGCTTCAACCGCCTGCTGGCCTACGATCACCGGGGCAGGAAGGAGGGCCTTCCGGCGCAAGATGGTATCTTGCCAGAAAATTGTGGCGCAACTCAAGACGTCAATTGGGCGAACATGCTGGCAACGGTCAGCAGCCGATTGACCCACGCCAACGGTTCGCGTTGCTATCCGCCCAGTGGTATGATGACCGCTAGTGGCGGCAAAGCCGGCGCGTGCGATGGGGGCGACGCGGGGGGAACGACCGACATGCTGCGGCCCCGCGATTTGCCAACGTGGGGCGGCATCAACCCAGTTCGCCGGTCCCCCCTGGCCGCCCCATGCCCCGGATACCAGTGCGACAGCCCTGCTACGAGAACAGGCAGAAACCGGCCATGAAGAAACCCAAGTCGGGCGGCGGATGGCACGCGATCAAGTACGCATGGCGCAAATCGCGCGAGGCAGGCGGCGTGTGGCGCATGTGGAAAGCCATGCGAACCAAGAATGCCTGCAAGACGTGCGCGGTGGGGATGGGCGGACAAAAGGGCGGTATGGTCAACGAGGCCGGCCGCCGGTTCGAATTGTGCAAGAAGTCGCTCCAGGCCATGGCCGCCGACATGCAAGGCGCCATCTCCAGCCAGTTCTGGAGCACGTACTCGGTGGCCCAGCTTCAGGCTTTCACCCCGCGCGAGTTGGAAAACTGCGGCCGGCTGGTGGAACCGGTGTTGTACGAGCGGCCAGGCGACTACTTCCGCCCGATCAGTTGGGACGAAGCCTTCGAGCGGATCGCCCGGCGACTGCGCAGCTTGTCGCCTAATGAAACCTTCTTTTACTTCAGTGGCCGCAGTTCCAATGAGGCCGGCTTTCTGCTCCAGTTGTTCGCCCGGCTGTACGGTACCAATAACGTCAACAATTGCAGCTACTACTGCCACCAGGCCAGCGGCGTGGGACTGACCAGCGTGGTTGGCAGCGGCACGGCGACCATCGTTCTGGACGACCTGCACAAGGCCGACCTGGTGTTTGTCATTGGCGGCAACCCGGCCAGCAACCATCCCCGCTTGATGCGGTCGCTGATGGAGGTTCGCC
>CAZEEG010000007.1:0-560 GCA_964511065.1 uncultured Pirellulales bacterium
ACGGAACCTGCTTGGTGTGCGTCTCGTGGACGTACTTCACGCAGTTGATGGTCTTCTCGCGAACTTCCGGAACCCAAACCTTCTTGCAGATCTTGCGCGGCGGGCATTGCACCTGGATCGTCTTGCACTCGCCAGGCTTGTACACGCAGCGGCAGCAGCACGGATCCCAAACCCAGCAGCCAGGCTCCTGGACGCACTTGGTGATCACCGGGCCGGGGCACTCCTCGATCTGCGTTTCCCAGCGGCCGCAGCACACTTGGATCGTCTTCGTGTAGTGAACCGGCTTGCACACCGTGTAGCAGCACTCGCGGTACCGGGTTTCGTACACCGGCTTGCAGACCGTGTAGTGAACTTGCTTGGTGCGGGTTTCATACACCGGCTTGCAGGTCACGTAACGGCAGATCCGCTCGCGGGTTTCATACACCGGCTTGCACACGGTGTAGTGAATCTGCTTGGTGCGGGTCTCGTAGACGGGCTTGCAGACCGTGTAGTGAATCTGCTTGGTGCGGGTTTCATACACCGGCTTGCACACGGTGTAGTGAATCTGCTTGGTGCGGGTC
>CAZEEG010000007.1:660-26630 GCA_964511065.1 uncultured Pirellulales bacterium
TCGTAGACGGGCTTGCAGACCGTGTAGTGAATCTGCTTGGTCCGCGTCTCGTACACCGGCTTGCACACCGTGTAATGGCAGTCGCGATAGTGCGTCTCGCGAACGTACTTCACACAGTTGACTTCTTTTTCCTCGCAAACCGTCTCATAGACGGTTTTGTAGCAGGTGTAATCCTGCTTTTCGTATACAACTTCGCGACACGTTTTCATAACCGTGTGGCAAATCTGTTTGCTGCCACAGTAGCTGACCGTGTCACAGCTCGCCGAGCAGTTGCGGTACTTTGCAGCACCACAGTACCCGGCCAGCGCCATGTTCGCCGTCAACGCCATCACTGCGACGGCGAGAATCGGCGCCCCCAACGAGCGTCTCATGTTCTTGCCTCCTCCGAGCACGTTTGAGTAGATAGTCCCTGGTCTGTGGGGAACGTATGCCTTAATGATTTTCGGCTGAAAACCTGCAAACTCCTTAGCTACTCTTCCTAGATTGTGCTGTCATCGCATCACCCCTTTTCTTGCGTGTCGCCGGTATGTGTCCCAGTTTCACGGTGAAAAGGCCACTATTGGCAACAATCAGGCTGGGTAGCTAAAGGAGTATGGCTTACAGAAACTTGCGCATCGGGAGCTTTGGGCTAATTGCGTCAACCTCTGTTCATGCCGAGGGTTGTGCAGACTGGGGCAAGTAGAAAGAAGCAGGCCCGCCGCGACTGCCCGGCCGTCAAGTGCTGAAAAACGTCAACATGCGCGGCCGCCAGGCGAATGGGGTACTGACGTTTGTGCCGCAGGTCGGATGGAACCGGGCTATGACGGTTGAACCGGCTGCCCGGCGAGGCCGCAGGTCTCGCCCCAGGTCGATCCAAGACCTGCCAGCGTTGGAATGCTCTGGTTTTTTGCCGGGCAGCCAAGCTGCGACAGCCAGTGCCGGAGAGCCGGGCAGCTACTTAGCGGCCGCACTAGGAAGTGCGTCGAGAGGCTGAGTCATCGCTATGCGATTTACGGCCGCCGTCCTTGCCGCCCGTGTTCCAACAGAGCGGGATGGACCAGCTAGATGAACCACATCGCGTGGTTGCGGCGCAGAAGGCCCCGTGTGTTGCTTGACCCGTGCAGGTCTTCAACCTAGGAACTTTTTGAAGGATGTCCTTTGAGGGACATCGCCAGGGGTTGAAGGCTGGCAGGGCATCAACCTCACCTTGGCAGAACGAACGACGATTGTGCGGCCAGTTTGTCTCGCTACTGCCGGAAGCTCCCTCCTTCCCGAGGGCCGGTGGTTGCCAGGTGGCAGGGGAGGTTGCGCGGCCGTCTGTCGTTGTGCCGCCGCGTCATCCTCACCCTTAGTCCAGGCAGTTCCAAAGGAAGCAATCATGAATCGGCAGTGTCGGTCTGGTTTCACGCTCGTTGAGTTGCTGATCGTGGTGGTCATTTTGGCCATTCTGGCAGCGGCCATCATCCCCACCTTCACCGACTCCACCACCGATGCCAGGGCCAGCACGGCCTTGACGAACCTCAATGTGCTGCGCGGCCAAATTCAGCTTTACCGGATGCAGCACGGTGGGCTGACTCCCTCGGCGACCCTGGTTGAATTGACCATGCAAACCGATGCCACGGGCAGCGAAGGCACGGACTATGGTCCGTACCTGCTGAAGATTCCCGTCAATCCGTACACCAACAGCGCCACGGTTCGTCCCGCCGCCAGCAATCCACCGAACGCCGCCAGTGGTGAAGACGATGCCGGGTGGCTCTACCACGCCGCCAGCGGAAACATCTGGTTGGACCATGCCGACCACCTCGACGACTAACGCGCACTGATGGCGTGAGATGTGATCGACGCGCGATTCGACCTGCGAACCCCGGGTCGGCCTGGCAGAAGGCCGGCAGGTTCGCAGGTCGTTTTCTTTGGTTGTGCCTTTGCGAAACGGTGACCGCTGACCGGTGGTTCCGCGTGGTTACCGGCGTGGCCCACGAGGCTGGGAAATCGCCAGCGGTCGCTCACCCGGCGACAGGGGATGGGAGGGGCTGCCCGATCTACCCCAGCATCGCTAAAGTTTTTCGCCTTAAAAGGTTGCGCATCGAATCCCGCTCGCTTGGGGTTGTAGGGCCTGAGTGATCGCCGTAGAGTGTAAGTGGGGAACGTGCCACCTCTGGGGAGAGGCCGTTTCCCCTCGGAACTCGCCCATCGCGACGGCTCAATTCCCACATGAAGAGCGGTCCCAAGAAGAACTCGACCAACGGCAAGAGCATCGCCGTGCCTAAGGCGGTCGTTCAGCGGTTGAGCTATTATCTCCGCGAGCTTCAGCACCTGCTGCGAGACGGCCGCGATACCATCAGTTCCACGCAACTTGGTCAGTTACTTGGGTTTACTGATGCACAAGTCCGTAAGGACCTGGCCTACTTCGGGCATTTTGGCTACCCGGGCATCGGTTATCGTTGCGAGGAACTGATTGCGGCCATCTGTCGGATCCTGGGGACCGATCAACAGTGGCCGGTTGCGCTGGTGGGGGCCGGTAACCTCGGGCGAGCCTTGCTGGGTTACCGCGGGTTTTCCCAACAGGGGTTTCGCCTGGTGGCCGCGTTCGACATTGATCGGACCAAACAGCACTCGACCATCGAAGGGGTACCGGTTTACGATTTCGACCGGTTGGCGCAAGTTGTACGAGAGCATAGTATTAAGCTCGCGATCGTTGCCGTGCCCGCCGCGGCGGCCCAGTCGGTGGCCGATCGGTTGGTGGAAGCCGGCATCGAAGGCATCTTGAATTTCGCTCCGGTTACGCTATCACTGCCAGAGGGAGTCAGTTCCGTCGGCGTCGACTTGGCGATTGAGTTGGAACAACTCTCCTTTGCGGTGACCAACCGGGCCAGCGGCCAACTGCGAAGCCACCCAACCCCTACTGACTCCAAGGCGGCAAACGGGTAACATACCCCCAAACGCCAGCGGCGATGGCTACCGGGTGCCCCCCAGGGCCAATTGGCCGTCTCCTACCCTGAAAACTTCCTTAGCCCGTGGTGTAATTGGCAACACTAGGGATTTTGGCTCCCTCATTCCAGGTTCGAGTCCTGGCGGGCTAGTTCTCACTTGGGCCGCTGCCGAAGCCTCGCAGCGGCTTTCTCCTTTTTGCAGCGGGCTGCTCCCCGATGGCTGGCAGGTTTTCCGAGTATCGGGTGTTTTTTCGGGAGTTTCGGCGGAACTTCTACAGCACCGGGGCCATCAGTCCCAGCAGCGGCTTTCTGGCCCGGGCCTTGGCCCGCTATGTGCGCCACCCGCTGAACGATGGCGGCGAACCTGCGACCGGAGGCCGCCGCATCCTGGAAGTCGGCCCAGGCACCGGGGCGGTGACTCGGCAGATACTGGCCGCGCTACAGCCCGGCGATACCCTCGATGTGGTCGAGTTGAACGAAGCCTTCGTTGCCCTGTTGCAACACCGCCTGGAGCACGATCCCAACTTTCGCCCTTACGCCGATCGCGTTCGTGTGCTCCACCAGAAGGTGGAAGACATGCCACCGGATGTGCAGTACGACCTGGTGGTGTCGGGCTTGCCGCTGAACAACTTCCCCGTGCCTGCCGTGGAAACCATCCTGGCCACGCTGCGGCGACTGCTCAAGCCGGATGGGATATTGTCGTATTTTGAGTACGTGGCACTACGGCGGATCAAAGCGTGCGTCAGCCGGGGGCCCGAGCGCGAACGGCTCCTGGGCGTCGGGCGTGTGATGGGAGCGGCTCTCAAGGAATTTGAGATTCGCCGCGACTGCATTTGCTTCAACGTGCCGCCAGCCTGGGTGCATCACCTGCGCTTCGCCAAGTCGGAGGCGAGCCAGCCCAGCGCTCAACAGGCATCTGAGGCAACGGGCTGAACGGCCGTGATCCAGCCTCACGCCGTTGATCGCTGCCAGTACAGATAGTTCACCGCCGCCCTTGGGTCGTGCAGGGCTGTGGCGCCCAGAACGCTAATAGATGGTCCGCGGTTTGTCTTGGGCGACATCCTCGGTGAACTGGTCGAAGATGGTCCAGACATTGATCTCCTTGCGGAGATTGTCGATATATTGCCGGACCTGTTCCGACCGATCCTCGGTTTGCAGTTTCTTGCGGATTTCTGTCTGCGCTTCGAGGAATTCAACCCGGCCCGCCGCTTGCCGCTCCTGCACGCGGATGATGTGGAAGCTTTGGCGGTCTTCGATGATGGGGCTAAGCTGGCCGACGGGCAGTTCAAAGAGGGCCCGATCCAGAGCCTCGCAAACCAGGCTGTTCTTGGTGGTCCAGTCGCGTTGGCCGCCATCGCTGGCGGTGGGACCATCGGAATGTTGGCGAGCCACTTCAGCAAACGGTACGCCGTCGAGCACCATGTTGCCCAGCATGGCAATCCGGCGATAGGCTTCTTCCTTGCTGCGACTGCCGCTGAACTCCACCGTGAGTTGTTCCCAGCGGGCCTTGGCAGGGAATTCAAAGTCGGCCAGGTGCGCGCGGTAGTAATCCACCATGGCCTGGTGCGTGATTTCTTTCTCGTTCTTTATCTGCTGCCGGGCCCAGGTGCCTGCCATCGTGCGGTCGATGAACTGCTGGCGATACTGAACCAGGCTGATCCCTTGGGCCCGCATGGCCTGGTCCAACTCGCCGCGGTTGGTCACCTCAAACTGGCTCAGCAGGTTCGGAATCTCCTTCTCCTCGAACGGTTCGATGAACTGCTCGCGGAGCTTCGGCAGGTTTTCCTTGGGCACCTTGTTCTTGATATCCACCAACAGCAGCTTGATATCGATGTGCTGCGCCAGCAATTTCTGAATCAGCGCAACTCGCTGCGTTTCCAGCACGTCCTCAGGCACTTTGTCCAGGTAGGGCTCCAGCAGCTTATCGACCTCGGGCAGGATTTCCGAAAGCAGAATGACTTCAGGACCGACCGTGGCCAGGCAGCGATCGCCGTTGATGTTCAACAATTCCCGCAGTAGCTCCTGCGGAGAATTGCGTTCCGGTTTTGGCAGTTCGCCTTGGGACTGAAGCCCGGCCGCGGCAGCTCCTCCCTGCGAGACCATGGGACCATTTGAAACGCCTGCCATGGGACGCGAGGGCGGGGTCGCCTGCGTTTGCACGGCACGCGCGGTGGGATCACCGGCCCAAGCCGCATCGTCTGAGGCCATACCGTCCGGGGCTGCCCCGTAGCGCGGATCAGCGGGGGCCGTCGCCGCGGCAACATTGCGCTTACGGTAGTCGGCGGCCGGATTGGATCGCAGCAGCGGATGCTCTGTGTGCCCAAACGGAAGCGACCAGCCCGATGTTTCGCGCGCCGGCGGGACCGAAGGTTCGCCCCCATAGACCGGTGGACCGGGCAGTTGTCCCGCTGGCACTTGCGGAGATTCGGCCCTGTAGGCCCCCGTGGGCGGCAGCTCGCCAGGGGACGCCGCTCCGGTAACGGGCGCTGTGCCTGCCATTGGCGCCGGACCGGCTTGCATCCCGGAACTTAAAGGGGGGATCCCCGTCGAGGGGCGCATGCCAGTTGCCGCGGTACCTGGATAAGGAACCGCGTACGGATCGTAGACCGTACTGGATTGGCCGGCATACGGAGGTTGGCTGGTATAGGAAGGTTGGCCTGGCGCCGTGGTCGGGTAAGGCGAAGCGTACGGTGGTGCCTGGCTCGGCGCGGCACCCGTGCTACCGGTAGATGGCGGAGCACTGCCCGGTGGCCCCGGCGTACCCGGAACGGCCCTTGGAGATGCAGCGTGGGGCAAGTGCCAAGGGGCGGACGGTGGTGCATCGGTCGATGGATACGTTCCCAGTGGAGATGGTCCGCCTAAAGGCGCATTCCCGCCGGGAACTGGTGAGGGCTGCAATGGCGCTGAGCCGGGCGGGGCACTTCCCCAGGGCGCGTGGAAATCCATCGGGGCGGCGGTATGCGTCGCGGGGCGACGGGCACCGGTCGGCGCCGTGGCTTCTGCCCGGGTTGAGCGGGCCGTGGCGGCCTTCGCTTCGGCCCAATAGCCCGAGTCGTCATCGACGGTTCGGCTGGCGGTCGTGGGGCCGCTGGCTGCTCCTTGGGCCAAGACCCGGCTACCGTCGCTGCCCCATAGCAGGGAGACAGCGGCCGCGAAGGCTGCGGACCATGACCGGCAGCTAGCACGAATGCTGAAGACCACAGCAAGCCCTTGAGACAACTTGGACCGATTGGATCGATTCTGCCCATTGCATCGGCAGGTCCGATCAGCGAATTGACGCAAAATGCGTTTTCCTTAGCGGCAATAAGGGCTAAGGCAGTCGCGGATCATAGAATCGGCGGCAGCACCCGGCAATCGCAGTTGAAGCCCTGCAACCAGATTCATGGGGGAAACCGTATCTGGTCGCTGGGCGTGGCTGACTGCGCTGCCCGTGCTACCGTCGCAGCGCCTCGCCGCTCATGTAAATGCCTTCACGCGGCGGTGGCGGTACGTTTGGCTCTGCGTTGATCGGCTCAGGGATCGGCGGCTGCTCGGGCCGATAACGCTGGGCCGGGGCCGATTCGTCGCGACTCCATTCCAGAATGATCTGCCGCGCCTGTTGCGGGGGCTGAGGGCGTGTGACCTGGACCGGTTGCGGATCGTTCCCGGGCTGCGCGGCTGGTTGCGATCGAAATGCGCTGCCGGCAGCTTGCTGCTGCGGAGGATGCCAGCCTTGCTTGCGCCCGCTCACCATGATGTTGGGGGCGTGGGCGCTGGGAGCCAACTCGCTATCGCGCGGCTCTGCCCGATGTTCCCCACCCACGGGCACCAGGCGTCCACCGGACCAGCGGCGATTGTCGGCGATCGTGTCTTCACTCTGGCTGGTTACGTTTCCTTGCTCGGGACTTTGTCCGCGCACCAGCAGATTGGGCTGGGGACGCTCGCGTTTGCTATCGCCGCCCGAGGCAAACAGGGTGCTGTTATCCAGCGGAGGGCTGCCTTGCTTGACCCATTCGAGCCATTGGTTCTGCAAGTCGCCCAGTCCCTGGTAGCCGTAGTGCTGGGCGATGGCGCCGGCCCAGTCTTCGTTGCGCATGCCCGTGGTGAGGAACTCCAGAAACTTGCGGCGGCCGCCCTGTCCGATCAGGTAGGTGGCCAGCGAATGCCCTTGCGCGTACAGCGGCAGCATGTCGCTGGGGTACTCCTTCATGCGGAACATTTCGCTGAAGGAGATGCCACGGCGCGTGCGCAAGAATTGGATCAGCATTTGCTGCTGCTTGGCGCGCTCGCTGGGATGCTCCACGGTGGTGCAGGCGCCTTCGTCGGCCCAGCGCGGGAGCGGACGGCGAAAGTAGCTGGCAAACACCGTGTGGTTCACTTCGTGTGGCAGGACGCTATCGAGAATCCGCTCGTAGGAGCCTTGGATCGACATCCGCCAGTCGTACACGTGGCCCGCGTTAAATACAAACGTGGTCACGCCGCCTGAGCCGAGGTTGGGGGAAACCTTGGCTTGGATCGGGCAAGGCTGTGCCCACTGCGGCAGCGGTTTGCCCAGCCAGGCGATGGCCAGGTCGTCCCGATACTGCTCGGCCGCCTCGGCAATGTTCTTGGCCATTTCGGGCGTGGGAGCGGTCACAACAAAATTGGGAGTCGCATACGTGGCTCCCAACGATAGCATCGCAGCGGCAATGATGGCCCAGCAGAAACGTTGAGCTTCCATGCTCTCTCCCAAGTGGCTACGGCCGCATGGCGTGCGGCCTGGGTCGTCGACGCTCACGCTGAGGTGCAGCGTGGGTGCGGGTGCGTCGGTCGCGGAGACTAGTCTTTTCCAGACCCGGCGACCAGAGCGATTTTCCAAATTCAACACGGCGTGGCAGGCAGGGGAATCTGGGGGGACAAAAAACGAAAACTGCGTCATGCTGTCGCATGGGCAACACCAGCGGCCTTCATGCCCGAACTTCCCGTCGGCGCAGCCGCACGCGGCGGACTGATATTGGGGGCGACGAAGAAAGCAAATAGGCGGGGGGTATGAAGGCGGGGGGAGCTAGTTCAAGTAAACCCAAGCGGTGGTCGTAACGGCACAAGCGGCAGCACGTCGCCCTGTGCATGGCTGCCGTGAGATAGGGCCGTTGTTGGAAATGGCTTGATTGACGCCTGCACGGCTTAGGTCCGCTAGCGCCCCAGGCATACTTCCCTAACGGCAGGCTTACCCCCAAGGGCAGCTTAGCCACCGCTGTGGCGGACGCGCTGGGCGCAAGAGTCAACCAGCCAAGCTCGTATCTTGCCCGCGAAAGAAACCCATGGGGTTTTCTTCTCCAACGCGAACGTACCGAATCCTCCCCCCGCTCGCTAGGGATTTTTCCCAAAAGCCGAAAAATCTGCATACCCCTCAAGGTGCGGCCACTTCGTCTTCCCACAGGTGCCTTGGCACGCCGGATGCTCAAACGGCGTGGGGCCGGATTCAACCGGTCGCCGTCCGTTCTTGCTTACCCGCGGAGTTACGACCATGGCCAGCGATGCCCGTCTGAATCTTGCCGCCGGTCTGGCTGGCAAAGTGGCCCTGGTGACCGGTGGAAACTCTGGCATCGGCCGCTCGGCGGCCGAACTGCTGGCCCTGGCCGGCGTACGCGTGGGCATCCTGGGCCAGGATGATGAAACGGTTGCCGAAGTTGTCGCTGCGATCGAAGCCGCGGGCGGCGAAGCGCATCCGCTGGTTGCCGATGTTTCCAAGCCCGACGAAATGGAAAACGCAACCCGGCAACTGGCCGATCGGTATCAGCGTCTCGATGTGGTCTTTGCCAATGCCGGCATCAACGGCACCTGGGCGCCCATCGAGGAATTGACGTACGAAGAATGGCAGCAGGTGATTGATGTCAACCTGACCGGAACCTTTCTCACGGTGAAATATGCCGCCCCGTTCCTCAAGCGGCAGGGCGGGTCCATCATCGTCAATGCCTCGGTTAACGGGACGCGCATCTTCAGCAACACGGGAGCAACCGCCTACGCCAGCAGCAAGGCGGGCCAGGTAGCCATGGCCAAGCTCTTCGCGCTAGAACTGGCCAAGCATCGGATCCGGGTGAATGTCATTTGTCCGGGCGCCATCGAAACGGCCATCCATGAGAAAACCCGCCGCCGCGCCCTGGAAGAAGCCGAAGAACCGGTAGAGTTTCCCGAAGGCTCCATCCCGCTGACCGATGGCAAGCCCGGTAGCCCCGAGCAGGTGGCGCAACTCGTCGTGTTCCTGGCATCGGACGCCGCCAGCCACATCACCGGCACCGAAGTCTGGATCGATGGTGCCGAATCCCTGTTGATGGGCTGACCGTCCGCCCGCTCGCATTACCGCAACACCACCAGGCGGCAAGAACCCTATCACCGGTTGAACCCGGCGCCGCGGAGCCCGTCTTGACAAACCGCAGGACGCTCGCGACTTGGCCACCCGTCGACGGCGCGCAGGCGGTCTTCTATGATTGAGGGTGGGACCCGCCGTGTGTTCAGCGCCTGCGACGGGCAAGATCGGCGGCCCTCCTACTCCAGCGACCCAGATCGATGAACGTGACCTTCGTTTGCCCCGACTGCGACCAGGCAGCCAGGGTGGAAATCTGCCCGGACCACGAGGCGGTGGAGTGTCCGCATTGCGGCCATCGACTGGAGTCACCGGCGGGGGCGTGGGACGGCTCGCGGCTGACCCGGTGTTTGTGCTGTCCCAGCCGCGACCTGTTCGTCCGCAAGGACTTTCCGCAGCGGTTGGGGGTGACCATTGTCGTGGCCGGCTTCATCGCCAGTGCCATTGCGTGGAATTACTACCGGGTATACCTCACGTTTGCCATCTTGTTTGGCACAGCACTGCTCGATGTCGTGCTGTACCTGCTGTTTGGCAATGCGTTGAGCTGCTACCGCTGCGGGGCCACCTACCGAGGGCTGGAGGGCTTAGACAGCCACCAACCTTTCGATCTGGAAATCCACGAACGATACCGCCAGCAGGCGGCCCGCAGCCATTCGTAATGCTGGCCGATGGCGGAAAATGGCGAAGCCCGTCCCCCAGCACCTGCTGCGCTGTAGATTCCGCCATCAGGAAGCAAACCTGCTGGCTCACCCGCGGTTGCGGCCGACAAGGCTTTCCGCTGTATCCTTCATACGGTTGCGACCATGCATCACATCACCTGATTGAGTTGCCTCCCGCTTCCTGATTTGCCGCTCCGTTTGCCAACGAGGCCAACCGTTCCGACATGGACCAGCAGCGCTCGCGTATCCAACAGGATCTCCGGGGACTCATTGAAGGTGAGGTCCGGTGCGATGCCGTCACGCTGCAACTGTATGCCAGCGATGCGAGCATCTACCAGGTGCAGCCGCTGGGGGTGGTTCTGCCGCGGGGCGTGGAAGACGTGGTCGCCACGGTGCAATACGCCCAGGAAAACGGCATCCCGATCCACGGCCGCGGGGCGGGAACGGGCCTGGCCGGCGAAAGCCTCGGCCCCGGCCTGGTGATCGATTTCTCCAAGTACATGCGGCGCACGCTGTGGATCGAGAACGACAGCGTATGCGTGCAGCCCGGCGTGGTTCATCAGCGACTGAATGCCGATCTCCGCAAGGATGGCCGCCAATTCGGACCCGATCCGGCCAATAGCAGCGTAACCACCATGGGAGGCGTGGTCGCGATCGACAGCGGTGGGAGCCATTGGCTCAAGTACGGTTCAGCCCGGCGGCACGTGCAGCGCATTCAGGCAGTGTTGGCCGATGGTACGGTGGCCGATTTTGAACCGGTCCCGGTCCCTTCGCTGCAACAACGCCAGGAAAGCCCCCTGGCCGACCGTATGGGCCGCCTGGCCGATCTGCTGGCCGAGCACCGCGGCACCATCGAGCGGTATCAACCCAAGAGCCTGGTCAATCGCTGCGGCTACCAGCTTGCCGGCGTATTGGAGCGCGGCCAGTTGCATCTGCCGCGGCTGCTTGCCGGCTCGGAAGGCACGCTGGCCCTGTTTACCGAAATTACCGTGGCCACCCAGCCGCTGCCCAAGCATCGAGCCGTGCTGCTGCTGTTTTTCGACCGCTTGGAGCAGGCCGCCCGGGCATCGCTGGAGATCATCCCCCTGGGACCTAGTGCGTGCGATTTGATCGATCGCAGGCACTTGAACTTGGCCCGAGAAACGGACGCCCGCTATCAGCCGATCATCCCTTCGGCGGCCGAAGCGGTGCTGCTGGTGGAATACGAAGGCGACGACGCCGTAGAGGTCCGTGAACGGATGAAGCTCACGGCCGAGCGGATGCGGCGCCGCCGCCGGCTGGCGTTCGAGTCGCGAATGGCCTTTGAAGCCGAAGAGGTTGACCTGTTCTGGAACCTGGCGCTGAAAGTGGTACCCACGTTGTACCGGCTCAAAGGTTCAACCCGCGCATTGCCGTTTGTCGAAGACATCGCCGTTCCGCCTGGAGAGTTACCCGCTTTTCTCACTACGGTCCAGAACATCCTCAAACAGCATCAGTTGACGGCGTCGCTGTTTGGACACGCGGGGCATGGACAATTGCATATTCGCCCCTTCATCGACCTGGCCGACCCGGATGACGTGGGCAAGATGGACCCCTTGGCCGCCGATCTGTACGAAGCGGTTTGGGCGATTGGCGGCACGATCAGCGGCGAACACGGCGATGGTTACAGCCGCACGCCGTTTGTCGCCCGGCAATACGGCGAACTGTACCACGTGTTTGAATCCGTAAAGCGGCTGTTCGACCCGACCAACGTGTTCAATCCTGGCAAGAAGGTCGATAGCCCACATCGTACCATCACGCACGGGCTGCGGCCCATTGCGACCACGGCCATGAGCAGCGCAGCGCCGCCGCAAGAGGAAGGCAGCGAATCGCTGCCCGTGATCGATCTGCAACTCAACTGGGACGCGGCAACGACCTTGCACGCCGCGCGCACCTGTAATGGCTGCGGCATCTGCCGAACCCAGGCCAGCGGGGTGCGGATGTGTCCTATCTTTCGGTTCTCTCCGGCCGAGGAGTCGTCGCCCCGGGCCAAGGCCAACCTGCTGCGCGGGGTACTGACGGGCCAACTGAACGAAGAGGTGCTGGCCAGCGAGGAATTCAAAGCGGTCGCTGACCTGTGCGTCAACTGCCAGATGTGCCGGCTGGAGTGCCCCGCAAATGTCGATGTTCCGCGGCTGATGATCGAAGCCAAGGCGGCACACGTGCGCGCCAAGGGTTTGCCATTCAAAGACTGGCTGTTGACCCGGCTGGACCTGGTCGGATACGTGGGCAGCCTGCTCAGCCCGCTGGCGAACTGGGCCATCGGCAATCGGGCTGCGCGGTGGTTGGTCGAAAAACTGTTCGGGATTGCCCAGGGCCGCAAGCTGCCACGATTTGCCCCGAAGACCTTCCTCAAGCGAGCCAACCGCCGCCGCCTGACCCGGCCCACCCGGCGATCCGGCCGCAAGGTGCTGTACTTTGTCGACAACTACGTGAATTACCACGATGCCGAACTGGGCGATGCGCTGGTGGCGGTGATGGAGCACAACGGCGTTGCCGTGTATGTCCATCCGGGGCAGCAACACTCGGCCATGGCAATGATCGCCATGGGCTCGCTCGACCGTGCCCGCAAAGTGGCCCAACGCAACGTAACGCTGCTGGCCGAAGCGGTGCGGCAGGGCTATCACATCGTGGCGACCGAGCCGGCGGCCGTGCTCTGCCTTACGCGGGAATACCCAGCCTTGTTGGACGACGACGATGCGCAGTTGGTGGCCGAGAACACCTCGGAAGCATGCGCATATCTGTGGAAGATGCACCTGGCCGGCAACTTGCAACTGGACCTGCGCCCGGTCAACGCCAGCCTGGCATACCACATGCCCTGCCATGTGAAAGCCATCGACAGCGGCCAGGCCAGCCTCAACCTGTTGCGGCTGATTCCGGGCCTTACCGTGCAACACCTGGAGGAAGGCTGTTCCGGTATGGCCGGCACCTTTGGGCTGCGGAAAGCCAATTACCGCAGCAGCCTCAGGGCTGGCTGGGGACTGATCTCCCAATTGCGCCAATCGCAGTTCCAGGCCGGTACCACCGAATGCAGTGCGTGCAAAATGCAGATGGAACAGGGAAGTCCCAAGCGCACCTTCCATCCGCTCAAGTTGTTGGCCCTCTCCTACGGCTTGATGCCCCGCCTGGCCGACAAGCTCACCGCTCGGGCGGAAGAACATTACGTTTCTTAGTCGCTACGCTTCTTGGGGGCTCCCGGATTGCCGTGCTGCGGTCGGTTGGCATGTGTGCGTCCCGGTCCCCGAAGGCCACACCTTAAGGTGATACGGTCAAAGGCGATGGGGGCGTCTTCATTCGAGAAACGGTCTCAAGTGGTAGCCGCCGCCGTATGGCTCCGTGATGGCCGTTGGAGCGCTCGGCATAGAGCGTTTCCCCCCACGATGGCTGGCGCAATCGTGGAGTTGCAGGCCCACCGCAAGCCAAAGGTGCTAAATTCCGGTGGATTTGCGTGGTTCTTCGCGTAATGGCCCTCCCCCTTTTCGGGTGCGTCAGAACTTTTGGGCGGTGGCTGCTTGACTTGATGTTTGGGGCGGCTACAATCGCTGCCTGATTGAGACTGAGTCTCACTTACGTTAGGTGCCGCCAGCTAACGCATGCCTTCCTATTCCCTCCCAGGAAGTTTCCTGCCCCCCCAGGAGAGGTCTAATGAACCGTCGAAAAGGTTTCACACTCGTCGAACTGCTCGTGGTGATGGTCATCATCGCCCTGCTGATGGGACTGCTGTTCCCAGCGATTCAGGCCGCACGGGAATCCGCCCGAAAAACCGCCTGCCGCAACAATCTATACCAGATCGTCAAGGCAGTGCAGAATTATGAGGCTTCGCGGACCCGCTTCCCGTCCTCGTGGCGCCCGCCCTCCGTGTACGACCTGTCAGAGGGTGTAGACGGTTGGTCGACTCAGGCTCAGTTGCTACCCTATTTGGAGCAGAAGGCCACGCACTCGGAGATCGACTATAACCAGCCGTATTCGGTGGCTCCCAAGGTTACCCCTGCTGGCAGCACCGTCGCAGTCCCCATCTCTTCGCTGCGTGTTCCCACGTATCTCTGCCCCTCTGAGGTCCGCGACGAAGTCCGGTTCGAGGACGGCGCGGCCAAGCACTACCCGCTGAACTACGCCGTCAATCTGGGCGTGTGGTTCGTATGGGATCCCCAGTCGGGCAAGGGTGGCGAGGGGGCCTTCTACCCAGCCAGCAAGCTGACCGCTGGCGATTTCCTCGACGGCCAAAGCTACACCCTGGCGCTGGCCGAGGTGAAGGGCTGGACTCCCTATTACCGAAACGCTGCTATGACCGATGCCGCTTTGGCCGCCAACATTCCCACCGTCGATGACATTTGCAGTTGGGGCGGCGATCAACACAAGGCCGATAGCGGCCATACCGAATGGGTGGACGGCCGGGCACACCAGATTGGCTTCACTACCGTTTTCCCGCCCAATGGGAAGGTGATCTGCGAGGTTAATAGCGTCGCTTACGACAACGACTGGACCAACCAGCAGGAAGGCAAGTCGGCGACGGTACCTACCTATGCGGCGGTGACGGCCCGCAGCCACCACGAAGGCATGGTCAACGTGGCCATGATGGACGGTTCAGTCCGCCCCATCGAAGACGACATCAACATCCTCGTGTGGCGTGCCCTCAGCACCCGCCGCGGCCAGGAAATCCTGCCCGACGCGTTCTAAGCAGTTTGCATCGGTTGACACCGTCTTGAGCGATAGCGGGCCGGTCGAAATGTTCGCCGGCCTGCTTTTCGCACTTCGCATCGAGCGAGCCGGCGACTATGGCTGCCGAAAACCGCAAGCTCACCATCGAGCAGGCCGCGAAGATCATTTATCACGTGGAGGCGCCGTCGCCCAAGCAGGTGGGAGCGGTCGCCGATCTGATTGCGCGTGGCGTGCTGGAAGGCACGCGAAAAGGCACCTGGGCCACGACCACCGACGCGGTGGCCCGGTACATGGCCACTGCCACGCTGAGCAAGAAGACCGGCGATCATCATCGCCGCCAGCAGGGCCAGGGGGGCCGCGCGGAGGCCGAATCGCGCACGCTACAGCCCGTGTACCGTGATCTGCTCAAGGACTATTTCTTGTCCGTGATCCGGCGGCGCGATAGCCGGCAGCGTTCCACCGCGTTCCAGCGTGCTGTTCTGGCGGGGCAGATCGCGGCGGTGCTGCTGATTTTGACCACTTTCATCGTGGTGTGGCGCAGTACGGCCGGCGTGCTGGTTCCGCCGGAGCTGGCCGCCATCGAGCGGTGGCTGGAGGCGAACACCGAACGCTACCTGATCCAAGAGTGGTTTCCGCCCCAGCCCGGTGGCGGAGGATCGACCGTCCGCGTCAAGTACGAATACCAGGGCGAAAGCGGCCGCCGCGTTCGGACCGACCGCAGGTTTGTCGTTCAAGACGGGAACGTCGTCAAGGTCTTGAACGCACACGAATGAGCGGCGGAGCACTCACCTCGACCGCCGACCCGTGGAGCACCACCGTTGCAAGGTGGGGCGGCGAGGCGTTCCGTATCACCGGCAATGCGGGCCGGCAACCAACGAAGCAGAAGTTCGCCACGGCGAGATCAATAGTCTTCGTCGTCCCCGCCGTAGGGAGACTCGTCATCGTCCTCGTCGCGGGGGATATCGCTAAAGCTGTATTCTTCGTTCAGCCAGCGGCCTAAGTCGATGGTCCGGCAGCGAGGGCTGCAAAACGGCATCGCCCGACTGTTGCTGGGAACGATGGCGTTGCAGATAGGACAACGGAGCCTGGCCACGGTACTTACCTGTCACTTCGTCAACAACGATTTGGATGGGCGCCCGGCACATCATGTCTTAAGCCTTGCCGGGCACCTGATCGGCCACTTGAGCGCAACTGCACAGCAGCGTTCGATCATGGGAAAACATGGGCCTCTGCGGAGGCTAGCTATGCAACGTCTGTGCCGGACATTGGCCAATTGGCCACGGTCTAGACTTCGATCAGTTCGGCATCCTGATCGGCACGGCCGGCTGGGGCGGACCCGGAGCCTTCAACCGGGCTGGCGCTGCCAACTGGGCAGGTGGCACTCGGGTGTGTGGCATGTTGCGCGGCCCTGGCCTTGCGAACCTGCAGGTAGAAATAGAGCCCCAGCGCCGACACCAGCACAAACGGCATCGACATCATGAAGACGATGCTCCAGAAGTAGCCGGCGACGAGGTCGCCGCCGCGCCCATCGGCCAAGGCCTGGCTGCACATAGGGCATGCCTGGGCCGCGGTTCCGACCAGCACTACGATGACCGCAGCCAACACCATCGACCAGCGAGTCGGTTGTGGGAGCATAGATCAGGCTCTTTCGGTTCCAGGCGAATCCACCGTCATGGCCAGTTCCTCGCTCCCCGGCGAGCCTGGCACGCTCACCGACTGCTCCGGGGGCGGCTCCACTTCTGGCGGCGGATACCAATGGTACAACATCGAATAAACTACCACGCCGGTGACGGATACGTAAAGCCAAATGGGGAGCGTCCACCGGGCCCAGCGACGGTGCCTCTGCCGGCGGTCCTTCAATCCCAGCCAAATGGTGTAAATCGCCAGCAACGGTACGACGGCCGCCAAGATACTGTGCGAGATCAGGATCGCCAGGTAGACCGTCCGAATGGTTCCTGTGCCGCCGAACGAGCGGCTGCCTGCATGGGCGTGATATACCAGGTACGACGCCAGAAAGAGGATCGAAGTCCCAAACGCCGCCAGCATCAGCGACTTGTGGGCCTTCTCGTTGCCGCGCTTGATCTGGATGTACCCGGCAATCAGCAGCACGGTGGCCGTGATGTTCAGGGCCGCGTTGACATCTGGCAGCCGCGGCGCGTAGCTGGGGCCAACCCAGATGGTGATTGCGACCAGGGACAGTAGCAGCAGGATCGCCAGCAGTTCGCCCAGCGTCAGCCCTCGCCGCGCGCGGCGAGGATGAAGGCGCCGGCACCCTCGGACGTATTTGGGCCGCAGCGCCACGGGGCCTGTATCGGCAACTGCCTGTGAGGTAGGGGACGGTTGCGTCACCAACATGCTCGCAATCTATGGGGAATTGAAGACCACAGGACCGACTCAAGCCGCCATTGGGCAGGGTTGCCGCGGCTCAACGTGGCCTAACCGCGATACCAGGTTCCAGGGTTTCTCAGCCTGCTGGAGCCAGTGCGGCGGCCTGGGCGGCCCGGTTGGCCTGGGCCTTCTGCGTGTCCGCTGTGAGTTCCTGCACCTTGTTCTTGAGCCGTTCGACTTCGGCGGGAAACGAGCTTTGGTAATAGCCTTGAACCACGCCGTTCTGGTCGATCACGATCATCCGGTCCGAATGCATCAGCTTGGAGAACGCCAGCTTGAAGTTGGCCGAAATCTCTTTGATGGTTTCGACGTCGCCATCCGGATCGGTCAGAAACAGCCAGCGGTCCGGATCGATCTGGCCGCCGGTGTAGTTGCCGGCGTACTCGCGGAGCCGGGCCGGGGTGTCCTTGCGGGGATCGACCGTAATGCTGACAAACCGCACCGGTACCTCGGCCAGTTCGTTCTTGAGCATATCGGCAATGTTGTTGTTGAGCGTGACGCAAGCCTGAGCGCAATCGCCAAAGAAGAAGCTGACGACCCAGACTTCGCCCTTCATGTCGCTGGCGTGAAACTCTTTGCCGGATCGCTCGGTGAGCGTGAAATCGCCCACCTCGAAGCCGTCCAATTGCGCTGGCTGCTGCCCGTAGTTGCGGACCGGTTCGTCCGCAGCGCGATTCTTCCAGAGCAGGTAACCGCCGTAGGCGGCGACCGCCAACAGCAGGAACGAAATCCAAATCTTGACAGGCGTATTCATAGCAAGTCCCCGGTGGTGCGAGTACCGGCCACCTTGCAACTGGCGGCAAATGTCACGACGGCGAACACGGCCGTAACGGCCGCGCACAAGGATAACGATGGTAAATCGGCCGGCAGCGAGTCCGGGGCGCCCGCATACAGCAGGCGCCGCACGCCCGCTACCGAGTACGTCAGCGGATTGGCGGTTGTGATGGCGGCCAGCCATCCGGCCGGGTTGGGGAACAACGCGCCGGACAGGAGCCACAGCGGCAGCAGAAACAGGCTCATCACCGCGTGAAATCCCTGTACCGAATCCATCCGCCACGCCAACACGAATCCCAGGCCTGTTAAGGCCAGGGCCGTGACGGTCAAAAAACCGAGCAGGCCCAGCCAGGCCCACCACGGCGGCACGACACCAATGGTCAAGGCCAGCGCCAGGAACAGCACTCCCTGCGCCACCGCGATGGCCGTGCCGCCGGCCAGCTTGCCCAGCACCATGGCCCAGCGAGGGATGGGCGATACCAGCACCGATTGCAGGAAGCCTTCCCGGCGGTCTTCGATGACCGAGATCGTGGTGAAGATCGCGGTAAACAGCAAGATTAGCACCAGCGTACCGGGGAAATAATACTCCAGGTAGTTCTGCTGGCCCGCCCCCGGTACATGCAGCGACTGATGGAACCCGGCCCCGAAGAATAACCAGAACAACACCGGTTGGCCGATGGCGCCCACCACGCGGTTGGGCTGCCGTATAAAGCGCACGAACTCCCGCACCGCCAGGGCCGCGGCCGCTAAGCCCGGCCGGGGAACCACCGCATCTGCGGTTTCCAGCGGCGCCGTCGGAACCCGATCGGCAGGTAACGTGGTCGGTTCAGGCATCCAGCAGAATGGGGGCGGGGGGTACGAGGGCGAAACGTCGGACTTCCTCAACATGCGCCGGCCGCTGCGATTCACAGCGGTACGGCACCTCAATTATAGAGTCATGGCGACAGACTTCAGTAGGGTGCGGCAAACGGTCACAGCGGTAACTGGCTGTGCCGCGAGCCACAACCGCGGTCCTTCGCCCGCTCCTGCCTTCGGCGAGCGGCCAGAGCCCATCACAAGTTAGCGCCACAGCGCGGAAATGCCGGTGCCGACCCTTGCGGGTGCCTGTGTCACCGGCGCGACGGATGGGATGGCAACGCGCAACGCCAAGCCTTATGCCGGGGTTTCCTCTTCCCAAAATTGGTGCCCTGTCCGGGCGATGAACACGTCTTCCAGCGTGGGTTTGCCAACCGCGATCGAACGGATGTCATCGGGAAACGCCTCGACCAGCCGGGCAATCCATTGGTGGCCTGACTCCTCATGAAGCCGCAGCGTATCGCCAAAGACCGAACTCTTCAGCCCAAACCGCGCCTCGATGGCGGCGGCCAACGCCCCGGCGTCGCGCGTGGTGATGGTGATTGCATCACCGCCGATCTCGGCCCTGAGGTGATCCGGCGTATCCAGGGCCACCAGGCGGCCCTGGGCCAGGATGGCCAAGCGGTCGGCTTTCTCGGCTTCTTCGAGCAGGTGTGTGGTGAGCACGATGGTGGCGCCCTGCCGATCACAAAGCCGACGGAGGTAGCGCCACAGATCAATGCGCGCGGCCGGATCGAGGCCGGTGCTGGGCTCATCCATCAACAACAGCGACGGCCCATGCAGGCAGGCCTTGGCCAGTTCGACGCGGCGGCGCAGCCCACCGCTGAGGGTTTCGACACGGTCGGCCGCACGATCATCGATACCCAACTGTTCGAGCATCTGCTGTGAACGCTGGCGGAGCCGCTCGCCGCTAAGGCCATAGAGCCAGCCCTGGTATTTGAGGTTCTCGGCGACCGTGAGTTTCTTGTCGAGGCTGGGGGCCTGAAACACAACGCCGATCCGGCGGCGTACAAGCTGGGCCTGGCTGCGGACGTCGCAATCCAGCACACGGATCGTCCCTTGTTGCAACGGAACCAGCGTGGCCAGCAGGCGGAACAGCGTGGTCTTGCCACCGCCATTGGGACCCAAGAAGGCAAAGATTTCGCCCTGGTTTACCGTCAGGCCGACTTCCGACAGCGCTTGGCGCTGCGGGTAGCGGTAGGAAACATTGGCGGCTTCAATCGCAGGCATCGATACCCGTGGGGCGAATCATGGCAAGAGGAGCCGCAGCGGCGGGAATTAATGCTTGGAACCGCTGTCTGCGGCGCGCGATTCCTGTTCGAGCAGCTCCACGTCGGCCGGGGTCGCCAGGAACGGCACCTGCTGAGGGCTGACCGTCCGCCCTCCCAGAATCGTTTCGTAGCGCCACTTGATATCGGGGACCAGCGCAATCACGAGGAACACCGCCATCACGCTGGCAGGGATGGTGAGGACGTATTTCCAACTGGCCTCGTACTTCAAATGCATGAAAAACAGCATCACCAGCAGCGCCTTGCAGAGTGATACCGCCATCATGAACGTCCAGCCGACTTGTGGGTACTCGTGAAACGGCCAGTAGTCGGAATAGGTGAAGAACGACATGCTGGTCAGCACGCACAGCGCCAGAAAGACGTAAAGATATTTCTTCACGTCGTGCGGCTTGCCGTGATGCTCGTCAAAGCCGTGTGTGCTGTAATCGTCGTCGTGGCCGTGATGGTTTTGGCCGCTCATCGTTTTGGCTCCAAGCCGGCTCCCTGGTGGGTATGGCCACCGAGAGCGCGGGAGATCGTTGGCTGCGTCTTGCCGCGACGTTCCTGCCGAAAATCAGAACAGGTACAACAGCGGGAACAGGAAAATCCACACCAAGTCGACAAAGTGCCAATACAGGCCGATGTTTTCAATCGTTCCTGCCTTCTGGCGGCCAAGCCGCACACCTGGCAGGAGCAGGGTGATAAACGCGATCAATCCTACGGCCACGTGCAGAGCGTGAAACCCGGTGACCATAAAGTATGTGCTCGCCCACATGTTACCGCCGGGAATCACCACCGGCAGTTTGAGTTCCGGGTACTGGTCGTTAAGGCCCTCGCGGTGGCCGTGTGAGCCAGGCTGCCCCAGCGGCATGATCCGGTCGGCCAGCAGGGCCAGGTCGGCCTCGCTGGCATTGGGATCGTTGGCGATATCGAGAATGTTTGTGTCATAGAACCGCAGTTGCGCATTGATCGCCTCCAACTCCTGCTGGATGGCCTCGCGGTTGGCGACATCGGGCTTCTGCAGTTCCTGCTCCAGTTGCGCCCGCTGGTCCAGCAGCGGCGCCGATAGCTCGCGCACCCGGGCGCGAACCGCGCCGGCGTAGTAGATGTCGGGCTGCTCGTAAATGCGGCTGCGCGGCTGAGCCGGATAAATGCCGTGGGAGAACTTGGCGTTGTATTCAAACCCTTTGACGATGAGGAACACGGCACCCAGTGCGAGCGTGACACCCATCCACAGCTTGGCCTGCCCGGCCTTATCGCTGCGGGCCGCTTCCAAAGCCAGCACGATCGTTACGCTGGAGCAGATCAGCACAAAGGTATTGAACGCCCCCACGGGCTCGCTCAGGTGGACGTTGCTGGGGTGCGGCCAGACCGGCGCGCCAAACCGGATCACAATGTAGACGCCGATCAGGGCGGCAAAGAACATGATCTCGGTGGACAAGAACAGCCACAAGAACAGCTTGCCGTTGCGGAGCGGCAAAGCTGGCTGATATTGCAGCTTGATGTGCTGATGTTCGTGAGCCTCGTGTGACATGGGATCCGATTGCTCCTCGTTACGACCGCCAGGAAAGCGGTCCCCAGATCAGCAACAACAACAGGGCCGGCAGGTAGATCAACGATGCCTTCAACAGCCACCGCGCCGAGCGCTCGCTCCGGGCGTAGGCGAACCACACGGCACAGCCCAGTTGGCCCAACCCCAGCACGCAGGCACCGGCCGGGTACGCCCAATTGACCGGCAGCAGCACCGCCGGCATCAAGCTGACGGGCAGCAGAACCATGGCGTGGATCAAGGCCTGGGCGGCCGTCCGGCGGCCGTCGGGATCGACGACAGGCAGCATCAATAGCCCGGCCTGTTGGTACTGCCGGCGATACAGCCAGGCGATGGCCATGAAGTGCGGGAACTGCCACAAGTACAGCAGCAGAAACAGGCTCAAGCAGGCCATGTCCACGTCGCCCATCGCTGACCAGCCAATGCACACCGGCAGGGCACCGGCGACCGCACCGACCACGGTGTTGAACGTGGTCCGCGACTTCAGCGGTGTGTAGGCCCAAACATACATCAGCCACGTGAGCAGGCCATACATGGCGGTCTGCCAATGGACCCAAATCGCCAGGTAAGCCACGCCCGCGGCGACGGTTGCCAGTCCAAAGGAAAGCACTTGGCGCGAGGTCAGCCGGCCCGACGGCAGCGGGCGGTCGCTGGTGCGAGGCATGTAGGCATCGCTATACCGTTCGATCCACTGGTTGAACGCGCTGGCACTGGCTGCCACCAGGGCCGTTCCCACCAGCGTGTGCATCAGCAGCCATCCAGACGGATAACCGCCCGAGGCCAAGATGGCCGACGTCGCGACGACGATCAGCACCAACACGGCAATGCGCGGCTTGGTCAGTTCGACATAGGTCCCCAGCCGCAGTGCCAAGGACGGTTCCTGTTCAATTGTAACGGTGGTTGTGGTAGTGCTCACGACGCCGCCTCCGCCAGTCCCTGGCCCAAGATGTGGTTGGCGGCGGGCGATCTTTTCGGCGGTGCTTCGGGGGCCGCCCCGCCTTCAACAGGACGCAACAGACGGCACGCCCGAGCGGCCAGCATCACGGAAATGCCCAGGATCAGGGAACCGGTTGCCATGTGGGCCGTCGCCAGGCCGGCCTGCCAGGTGCCACCGGCGACAAACGGCTGAGACTGTAGCGAGGCAAGGGATTCCAGACCTGGAGGGTAACCGTACTTGGAAACCCAGGTTGCCGCCCCCAGCAGCACCTGCAAGGTCAACGTGGCCACCAGAGCCCAAACGGGAAGACGTAATCCGTTGCCTACGGCTGCATGGCGAACCATGGCATATACCAGCAGGGCCGCGTGTACCAGTAGGGCCACGGCTCCGATCAGGTGAAACAGCACCGCTGCTTGGAACTCGGCAATGCTGGCCCCTTCGGGAACGTGACGAACCACGGCGCCCATCACCAGTTGCAGATAGGCCACTGCGGCCGTGGAAACACTTAGCCGCCGCAGTTTGGAAGCTTCCGGCGAAGCGGCAACTCCCGCCGCGGCTCGCCACCGGGCTGAAACCGTCACGGCCAGGAAGATCACAAACGCAAAAAACGCCGGGCCAACGCAACCGTGGATCATGGCAATCCGGCGATGGTCGAGGATTACCCGCAACCCGCCAATCCCGCCCTGCAGGATCACCGCCAGCAGGGCACCCCAGGCGAGCCACCGGACCCAGCGCCGCGGTTCGCGGAACTGGAACACCAGCGCCAGCGCGATGGTCACCACTCCAACGCCGATGGCCAGCAGGCGGTGGCCATGTTCAATAAACATATCAAACGGCCCATGCCACCAGGTATGCAGCGGATAGGCCAGCATGTTGTAGCCGCCCGAGGTGGGCCAATCAGGAAACGCCATCCCCGCCTTAAACGTGGTCACCAACCCTCCCACCCAAATCAGCGGGAAGGTGGCGCACACCAGCAGCACCGCCATGCGGCGAGGCCAGGGGCTAACAGGCGTCGGTTGCAAGTCAGACACGATCGAACGATGCTCTTTCTCAAAAAAGGTGGGGTTGCTGCAACGATTAAGCAGGGCCCTATCAATGCGCAGTCATCAATCGGCTCTGCGCTGCAAGGCTATGGGCTGATGGCAGGAACCAGCAGTGCTCTTGCCGATCGAGCCGGATGTCCGCTGTGGTCGGGCTCAGTATTATTTGCGTCTAAGGAATCCTAACAAGGTCGTGCCGGGCTCATTGCCATCGAATGAACGCCCTTTAGTGGTGGACGGGCTCGGGCTCCAGCTCAGGCTTCGCTGGGTGGCTCTCGGGCGGTGGTTGGGTTTGCGGATAATAGTCTTCGTCCACCTCGGGCGAGGCGTACTCGTAGGGGCCTCGGTAGACAATTGGCTGGAAGTCGAAGTTGCCGTGGCCCGGCGGGCTGGGAGCCTGCCATTCCAGGCTGTTGGCCCGCCACGGATTGCGGCCGCAGCGGGGGCCCCAGAACATGCTGTAGACGAAGTTGAACACAAAAATCAACTGCGAGAGGCCCATGCCCAGGGCGCAATAGGTGATGAACTCATTGAGGGGCTGCAGATGGCTGAATGTCTCGTAATGGAAGCCGTCTGCCAACCGCCGCGGGAAACCGCCGGCTCCCAAAATGTGCATCGGGAAGAATGTCCCGTTGAGGAAGATGAACGTCAGGAAAAAGTGCAGCTTCCCGAGCTTCTCGTTCAGCATCCGGCCGAACATCTTGGGGAACCAGTAGTAGATGCCGCCGAACACGCCCATCGCCGTGCCGGCGAACAGTACGTAATGGATGTGGGCGACGATGTAGTAGGTGTCGTGGATGAAAATATCGACCGGTGTGGCGGCCATGAAAATGCCCGACAGCCCGCCGATGATGAACATCGACACAAAGCACAGGGCAAACAGCATGGCGGTGGTGAACTGGAGCCGGCCGCCCCAGATGGTACCCAGCCAATTGAATGTTTTTACCGCACTCGGCAGGGCAATCATCATGGTGGAAACCATGAACGTCAGCCCCAGGGCCGGGTTCATGCCGGACATGAACATGTGGTGGCCCCACACGATGAAGCCCAGGCCCGCAATCCCCGCCAGCGAATACACCATCGGCTTGTAGCCGAACAGCGGCTTGCGGGCAAAGGTGGCGATGATATCGGACTCGACGCCCATCGCCGGCAGGATCATGATGTACACGGCCGGGTGGGAATAGAACCAGAACAGGTGTTGCCACAGCAGCGGCTGGCCGCCGCCGGCACCTGCGCTGGCGTTATTGATGACGTAGCCCGAGGGAATGAAGAACCCTGTTCCCAGCCCGCGATCGAGCAGTTGCATACACAGGGCGGCCGTCAGCACCGGGAGGGCGAACGCCTGGAGCACGGCGGTGATGAACATGCCCCACACCGTCATGGGCATACGGAACATGGTCATGCCGGGCGCCCGCATCTGGATGATGGTGGTCATGTAATTGACCGAGCCCATCATCGACGAAATGCCGACGAAGATCAGCCCCCACAGCCATAGCGTTTGCCCGGTGCCGCTGGCGGGCGCTGCCGATTGCACGGATGCCAGCGGCGGGTATGAGGTCCAGCCCGCCGAAGGCGCACCGCCTTCCACAAAGAACGCCATGATCATGCAGATGAACGCCGGCCACATGACCCAGTAGCTCAGCATGTTGAGCACGGGGAATGCCATGTCGTCGGCGCCGATCATCAGCGGGATCAGGAAGTTGCCGAACGCGCCCGCGAGGATCGGAATGATCACGAAGAAGATCATGATCGTCGCGTGCATCGTGAATAGCATGGTGTAGAACTCGGGCGAAATCTGCCCTCCCTCGCCCGAGAACAGCATCTCGCCCACGATGGGCATATCGCTCCAGGGCCAGGCGACTTGCCAGCGGACGGCCAGCGCCAGCAGCCCGCCCACCACAAACCACAGCAACGTGGAGAACAGGAACTGAATCCCGATCACCTTGTGGTCGAGCGAAAAAACGTACTTTTGCAGAAAGCCCAGCGAGTGCTCGTGACCGTGTGGGTCGTCGTGTGCGTGGGCACCAGCAACGGTGCTGCTCATTGGGTTGCCTCTTGCTGGATGCGCAGGTTTTCAAGCCACTTTTCGTATTCGGGGCGGGTCAGCACCAACAGCCGGCCCTTCATCTTGTAATGCCCCCAGCCGCATAGCTCGGCGCAGACGATGTCGTACTCGCCTGCCCGGGTCGATTTGAACCACACCGGGATGGTGCTGCCGGGCACGGCATCCTGCTTGACCCGCATGTTTGGCAGGAAGAAGCTGTGCAGCACGTCCATGCTTTCCAGGTCGATGACCACTTCTTCATCGACGGGAATGGCCAGCTCGTTAACGGTGAACAGGTCGTCGGACGTGTCGAGTTGGCCGTCGGGGCCGGGATACTGGATGCGCCACTCGAACTGCCGGGCGGTGACGCGGGCCAAGGCGGGCCGGTGCGGCTTCTTCATCTTGGCTTCTTCCCAGGCCGACATCTGCATGATCGCAATGAACAGCAGGGCCGCGGCGGGGATCAGCGTCCAGGTGACTTCCAGATTATGGCTGCCGTGGGTGAACTCGGCGGGCCGGGTGTTGGTTTGGCCGTCGTACTTCCACAT
>CAZEEG010000007.1:26640-81915 GCA_964511065.1 uncultured Pirellulales bacterium
TGAACCAGAAGAGCACCACTTCCGTGGCCACGAACACGGCCCCGGTCAGGTACAGGATGAAGTACCAGAGCCGATCGATCTGCCGGCCGTGGGAGGACCAATCTTCCGGCAGCCAGTGGTGGTAGATGGGAGCGGCCAAAAAGGCGGCCACGCCCAGCACCGGCACCAACAGGAAAAGCAGACTCCAGAAACGTCCCACGTGCTACTCCCAGTTGTTCCCTTGAGCCGCGAAGGCGGCACGGCAGCCACCGCCGCTGGCGGCCCCACGTCACGGATTACAGGCCGGCTCGGTGTGCCGAAGGAGGGGCAGGTGTTGCCTGCTGGTGCTCGTACGGCAGCGACATCACGTAATCGACCACGCTCCAGATTTCCTCCGGCTTGAGCGTCTGCCCTTGCGCTGGCATGGGCGTCCCCTTGATTCCCGCGTAGATGCGGCGGTACAGGTCCACCGGACGCCGTCCGCCGCGGTAAATCCCCTGGTGCAGGTTGCGCGGCTCGGCGGCCCGGGCCGGCAGCGGCCAGTATTCGGCCAGGCCGGGATAGCGCGCCTCCTGGTCGCGCTGCAGCTTAGTCCACACGTCGTAATCCACCTGGCCACCATCGCCCAGCGCCGTCGGCCCGTGGCATCCCAGGCAGTTCGCCTTGCCGGCATTGAGGAAGATTTCCTTGCCGCGGGCGATCGAAGCCTGCCGTTCTTGTTCGCTCCGGAAGGGTGGCCGCTGCACGGGTACGACGACGTTATCCTCGGCATCGTCCCACGACTTGGCCACCAGGTTGAGCACGACTTCCAGTTCTTCGGCCAGTTGTTCTTCGTCGATGGGGCCACCCACGGCCTCGATGGAGGTCATTAACTGGAACTGCACTTCGCCCCGTATGCTGAGATACTTCACGTACTCGGCCAGGGCGTCAATCTCGGCTGGCGATTGCAGCTTGAACGACGGCATGGCCGTTCCGGGTATCCCCTCGCGCAACGTGCGGTGCAGGTCGTCCATCGTGGGCTTGCGGCCCTGGGCGGTGGAGGTGAACTTGAAGACACCCAACTGGAAATTGCGCGGATAAGGATTCAAGAACCGGGCCGTGGGACCCAGCCCGTCGCCGCTGATCCCGTGACAGTGAACGCAATGTTCGCGATACAGGCCGCGGGTAACGCCGCGGACGCCCGTCGGCCCTGCCGCCAGGCGGAGCTTTTGGAGGTCCAGCCCCAGGCCGGGCCAGGCGTAAGGATCATCGGGCGTGCCGAAAACGGCCGTCAGCGCGCTGGCGAGCATCTGCTCGTTATGCAGGTAGGTATCCTCTGTCTCGTAGAGGAGGTCGGCAATTTCGCTGGCCGGCCGGTTTTGCTGCACCAGTTGTTCTTTGCGGCTTGCCACGACGACATTGACGGGCGGAACGATCAGCCGATTCAAGCCGAACTCCACCTCGCGCTCACCGCAGCCGACCAGCATCAGGCAGGCGGCCGCGGCCCAGGTGGCCCAGCGCCCTGTCTTTGCCAGCGCTCCGGGGATGACGCGGCCGATGCGTTTCGGGAGCGCCGTTTCGCGAAGCGTGGCGGTATGCTTGCTGTCCATGACCAAAGTCGCACCCGTCAGTTGATTTGCCAAATACCTGCCTGCACGAAGTTGGATTCCCTGTTGGATTCCGTCGTTGGTTTTGCCTTGCGGCCTTTGCTGGCGGGGGGCTCGCTACGGTGAGCCCAGCCCCTGGCGGCGGAACCCGCCCGATGGCCGCTGCCAAACGGCGGGCCGGGGCGGTCTTGAGAGCCGCCCCGGCGGCAAGGCGGTTACCGGAACGAGGACGGCGGCAGGGTGATGTCCTTGAGGTCTACTTCACCATCCTTGGGCACAGTGATCGTGAAGCGGCCGCGATCCACGTTGGCGACCGGCCCGCTGCCATCGACGGCGTTCTGGCTGCCGGCTCCGCGTTCGTGCCATACCTGGAACTCCAGCTCCACGCCAGCAGGGACGTTCTCGATGACAAACTTGCCGTTCTCGTCGGTCACGGCCATGTAGGGATTGTCTTTGACGATGACCCAGCCGCCCATCCACGGATGGACATTGCACGCCGCCGGGGCCGGCAACGTTTCCGCTACGGTCATCGTCTTGGTTACGCTCGAATTGGAAGCAACCCCTTCGCTGAACGAAGGGTTGCGCTGAAACTGCACGTTGGTGTTGTGGGCGACCGGGTCCGAATTCAGAATCTCGATCGGCTGCGAGGTGTGAACCAGCAGCACGTGCGGCTCGAACCGGCAGTCCCGGTTGTCAAGCACCACGGGCTGCTTGATTTTCTCCTCGTACGATTCATGCACCTTGGGATTGCGGGTGCGGAGAAAGACCACCACGTTGGCCACTCCGCCATCGGGGCTGACCACCAGGTTTTCTTCCAGCAAGTTGTGCTGACCGCAGAATTGGACGTCCTTGGTGACCGACACCGGCATGCGGGCGGGCGCCGGGCCGCCATAGACGAAACGGCCGGTGATCGTCCCCCAGCCGTCGGCCTGTTCCATGCTGCCGCCGCTGCTTTGGGTGCTGGTGGCATCACCTTGCGACCGGGACCGCAGGTTCGAAACCACCTGGCGATCAGACCGAGGGCCGCGGTTCTGCGACGAATCACCACAACCCACCGCGGCGACAACCGTGGCAGCACAGGTGAGGAGAATCAAGCTTGGGCTTCGCATGGCGGCTGCCTCCAGGAGGTTAAGGCCAGGGGTCGATCTGTGGCACCGAGGGGCGATCCGTTGTGAGGGATAGACAACCATCGGGCTATCCCTTGGGATGCTTGCCTTAAATACTCTGCGTGCAACGATCACTTCTTGACCAGTCCGGCCAGGACCGGCCAACGGTGACGGCCTGTTCTCGAATCCTGACGGTTCCCGAGCCGTCGAACCGGCCGGGCGGCCATTGCCGCCCGGCGGCTCGAGATCATTCGGAAACCAGTGAGCAGCCTGCCGTGAACCGTACCCATGGACCGCAGCCTGGGAGGGCACTTGGCCACGCTCCCGTTGCCAACGGGCCGGGATGAAACATCGGCGGCCGCTTAGTTCTTAAAAACGCTCGGATCCACGCGGATGGTGCCCAGGTCGTGCTGGCCCGGTTTGAGCGTGATGGTGAACCGGCCCCGAGCCCAATCGCCTTGCGGATCGAGGTAACCGGCCTTCTCGTGCCACACCTGGAACTCCAGTTCCGTGCCTGCCGGCAGCTTTTCCAGTTTGAAGGTGCCGTCTTCGGCCGACACGGCCACGTAGGGGTTATTCCGGGGCAGGATGAAGCCGCGCATCCAGGGATGGATGTTGCAGGCCACCGGCACCGGAATCAGTTGCTGGCGATTGAACTTGTGATCCACGCCGGTATTGGGGGGCAGCAGCGGGTTCTTGCCCTCGTCGCCCAGCGGCTGCACGTTGGCGTTGTGCGGCACGGGATCGGAGTTGTGCAGGATGACGGTCTGCTTGTCCAACCACACCGGAAGGATGTGCGGCACGAACCGGCCGCCCATGTTGTCGAACTTCACTTGCTTGGGAATGTTCTTCTCGATGTCCGGGTGGATGGCCACGTCGCGGGTGCGAACATAGATCACCACGTTGGCGATCCCGCCGTCCTTGGAGACCAGCAACGATTCGTCCACCAGGCCCAGATTACCGAACGCTTCTTGATCCTTGGTGACTTGGACCGGCTTGGGAACGGGCGGTTTGCCGTCGTAAACAAACTTGCCAGTCAAGTCGGTCCATTCGGCGGCCGCAGCGGGCGACGCAACCAGCCAGACCAGGGCTGGAACGAGCACCAGAGCGAACCAAAAACCGAAACGAGTCTGCAACATAACCTCTCTCCTGACTGCCGCGCCGCCAGTCCTGTCGGCGCTGCGTCACAGGGCTCTCGCCCTCGTTTTTTGGGCGAATTTCGAATGATCCGGCACGCCAACCCTCGCCCTTTCCACCGAGGTCGGCTCGGGGGGGTGCCGTGACCGCACCTTACGGTCAAACCGGCCATTATAAGCCCCGACGCATGGCTTCGCGCCCCCCCTTGTTCCCCGGTTTCACCTCCCCGTGCATCTCATGATACCGGAAGCGGGCTGGCGATCCCTGCGGCATTTTGTCACAGGCTGGCGCGGCGGCAGCGGGTTGCTGGCCGGCACCGCGCCTACAGCTAGCTCCACAGGTAGGGGGCGATGCACACCGTTGGTGGTTATTCGTCTTCCTCGTTAACCAGGTCCGGCGGTGGCGAACCCTGGATCATCGGTTTGATCGATGTCTGATTCTTCATGTACTGGTCGTAGTTCAGCAGCAGATCCACCAGCGCGTCGATCTGCTCGGTGCTGGTTCCCTCGTGAATCAACTTGCCGACCTCGCCCTCGAACTTGTCGGGACGAATCGGTTCGTTGGGTTTGATCACCGCGAACATCGCCGTGTACGGCAACAGATGCTTGGGATTGGCGATCCACTTGTGGAGGTAGTCGGGCCGCAGGCGGTTATGCACCTGGTCCAGGTTGGGGGCCAGCGCATCAACACCGCCCTCGGGGGTGTAATCGCCCACCGCATGGCAGGCCACGCAGTAGTTGCGGTTGGTCACGATCTTCAGCGCATCGCCTAGCCGTTGCCCGTACTGGTTTTCCTTGGCCGACAGCTCCAGCGGGTTGCGCCGATCGTAGTACTCGTAGGGATACTCCGCGCTGTCCTTGGCGGCGAAGTAATTGACCAGCGCTTCGGCCTCCTTGGGAGACAGGTTGAACTTGGGCATCCGCAGGACCACCGCCGGCCGAATCATGTACGGCTCCAGCAGGAAATCGTACAACCATGCCGGCTGAACCTTGGAGCCTTCGCCCACCAGCGGCGGCGGCACATAGCCCCAAGCACTGGGCAGGTCCTTCGGATTGCGTTGATCGACGACGCGCGGGTACAGCCAGTTGGCAAACTCGCCACCCAACTGCGGTTGGCTCGGCCGGCCCGGTCCCGGAATCAACGACTCGGGATAGACCGGGAAGGTCTTGTCACCGCTGAGCCAGTAGTTACCGTTGACGAGGGCATCGTCCCACAGCGTGTACAGGTGGATGATGTTGCCCTCTTCGTCTTCCGATTCCCAACTCATGCCCTTTTGGGCCGGGTCGATACTTCGCCGGGCAGTAATCGTGGCGGTGCCCAGCCCCCGCTTGTCCAGTCGCTTGGAGTCCGCGATCTGCTCGGGCGTGAAATGCGGCTGGAACAGGTCGTGGTAATCGTCCGGCGCCGGTGGCGGCTGATGTGCGTACAGCAGCGAGTCGGGCTCAAAGGTGAACGTAAACTTGGGCATGTCCAGAATATGGCAGCCCCCGCAGTTGTACTTCTCCAGTACTTTGCGGCCTTCGTTCAGGGCCTGCTGCCGCGGTTCGGCCGAATACACGTATTGCTCGGCCGGCGGTTCCGCTACCAGGCCGAGAATGAATGTCATCACCGCTTCGCGCTCTTCGTCGTTGAACGGGAACTGCGGCATCCGCAGGCGCTCATCGTAGCGCATGTTCTGCGTCATCTCGTAGTCGTAGCTCCGAGGCGCCCGCAGCTTTTGCCACAAGAACCCTTCGCGGTGGTGCGACAGCAGCGCGTGCAGGAAGAACGCCTTGTCCTTGTTCTTGAGCCCCTCCAGGTCCAGGTGAGGTTCGCCGTCGGGACCGGTAATGACCACATCCGGATCGGAATGCTTCACGTACTGGCCGATCTGGTTGAACGCAATTTTGGCCGGTTCCTTGCGCCCCCAGTCGGCCAGGGCGGTGCCGATCGGCTTGGCCGATTCCATACCCGGGATGTCGTGGCAGCCAAAGCAACCGTACTTCCGCACGGAGCGGGCTCCCACGAACCGCAGCAGGCGGTTGACGCGGTCGGTCTCGTCGCGGAACTTGCCCAGCAGCTCCTTCTCGTCGCCCTTGATTTCACGAGCCAGCTCCAGCGGGATGCCGGTTTGCAAATACTGCTCGGCCTGCTGCCGCGTGAATACGCCCTGCAGATGCCCAAGCGCCAGTTCGTAGAGCGCATCCTGGTCGATACGCGGAAGCGGATCGGCCTCCCAGTTGTTGGTCGAATCCATCAGGAACAGGGCAATATCGGCCGCCGGGTCCACCACGGTACCGTCCTTCTGCCGGACCGGGTCCAGCAGCATGTCGGGCATCTTGGTCCGGTGCGAGTAGTGCGTGGGGTTCTTGAGCCAGCTATACAGCCAGCGGGCTCCCTTGTCGGCCGCCTCGTCACCACCGGCTCGGAGCTTGCTGCCGATGTTCGACAGGTCCGGGCCTTGGTCGGCGGTCAGCCGTTCATCGGTAAAGGCGCTGTGCTGGTGGCACGCCAGGCAACCGCGATCGGCAAAGAACTGCTTGCCGCGCTCGGCGTCGGGGGCCTCGGTGACTTCCTCGGGCCGCGTGGCCGGAATGTATGGCTGGCTCGATGTCAGCAGAAATTCCGTAATCGCCCGAATCTCGATCGCTTCCAGCTTTTCGGTGTGGTAAGGCTCCTCGACGGTTTCGCCGAACGCCTCGCCCTCGGCTTTCTCTTCGGCGAGGAGGTGGTCGTACAGCCCGAAAAACTGCGGCATCCGCGTGGTCGGACGGAAGTCCTTGGGATTGCGAATCCAGTTGTAAACGAACTCCTTGGAGAGTTTGCTCGACACGTATCGCAGGCTGGGGCCGACCGGGCGCATCGTGCCGGGCACTTCGACATCGGCCAGGACCAGGGCCAGGCGATGATGCTGCTCGCTCAAGTAGGCTGGCTGGGGCGACAACGGATTCTTGGCCCGGGCCTCGTCTTCCTTGAGCAGTTGCACCAGGCGCCGCCGAATGGTGTCGTTGGTCGGATCACGCACCACGCGGCCAGCCAGGTCTTGTAGCTGTTGGGCGAAGCGGGCCAGCCCTTGGTTGGCCTCGTCGGCCGAATAGCCCTGCGGCACGGCGTCCTCGCGGTAGGCGGGCTTACCGTCCTCGGTAACTTCGACACCCGTCCCGAATAGCTGCTGCAAACGCTGCAGGTAACTGTCAGCATGCTGGCGGCGATAGGTTTCGTTGGAGTAGAGGGCCGGATCGGCGTACAGCGCCAGGGCCGCCGGCGCATAGGCCGGTTCCAGTCGCATGTCGGGGCCAATGGTGCGCGTGAGGCTTTCGTAGCCCTTGATTTCGTGACAGCCAAAACAGCCGTACTCCCGCACCAGGTTGTAGCCCTGCATCAGCTTCGGGGCCGGAGGCTCGGGGAACCGTTCGCTGGGCAGCAGTTCCACTACATTGTGGTGGCACTTCAGGCACATGCTTTCCGAGAACCGCTTGGGCATCATCGGAAAGATCCAGTGATGGTTGTCGAACCAGTCGTATTCCTTGGTCCATTGCTGCAACTGTTCGACGGAATTGGGCGCGTGCGATGCCCATTTGAACGCCGTGGCGCTGCCCTGCCCGTCGTGGCAGATCGTGCAACCGACAGTATCAAACGGGTGGGGACTGGTCGAGCCACCAAACAGATCGAGCCGGGGATGGGTGCTGTAGGGGTGCGGCACGCCGCGGCGAATCTTCAACTCCAGAGGCTGGCCCCAACTGACCACGCCCAGCAGTTGATCGACAGCATCTTGGCGCGTCCAGATGTCCTTCCCTCCCACCGCCACGATCACGTCGCCCGTCTTGAGCTGCGCATCGGCCGCGAAACTGCGAGCCATCACAAACTCGACCGTGGCATCGTTGGCGCTGAACACGCCCCGGTCGGCCAGTCGGAAGCCATATGCCCGAAGCAGCAGTTCGTTCTGCTCGTCGTGGGTCAGTTCGTTGGGAATGATGGGGTCGAGATAGACCTGTTCTGCCCCATCGTCGCCGGCAACGGTGAGGGCGGGCGGTTCGGGCGGCGTGTTGAGCGTGATGGCAGGCAGCACGTGCTCGTGCGGATAGCCCGCATCGATCGCCGAGCCGGGCGCGGTCTTATCAATACCCACGTGACAGGTTGTACAGCGGTCGAACCGGGCAACGTCCTGGAAGTTGAAGTCGATGGTCAGGTTGGGCAGCCAGATCTGGCGGATCTTGATGTCACCTTCCTTGCTGAAGGCGTCGAGAATCGGCATGTTCAGCAGCCGCTTGCCCACGTTGGGGCGGCTCTTGGCCAGTTGCTCCTCGAGCCGGTTCATATCCGTCCGGTAACGGTCCAGGTTCTGCCTCGCGGAACTCACCTGGGCATTCACCGCATTGCGGGCCCGCTCCAGCCGTTCGCGGTAGGTCTTGGCCGACTCGTAACGGCGATTCAGGTCGTTCACCTCGGCAGAAATGGAATCCACGCGGGCCTGTAGCGCGTCCAGTTCCGACCGCGGCGCATCGTTGCCGAACGCCAGGTTGAACGCGCTGCGCGCTTCGTCCAAATCGGCCCGGCGGAACTTTAGGTCGCGCTGGAGGACTTCCTCGCGGAACAGCGCCTCTTTGACGACGTCCTCAATTTCCCGCATGAACTGTTGGCGGTGCTCCGTGCTGGGGGCTTCAATCGCCTGCCTCAGGGTGGCATCCGCCGCCGCCAGCCACTGCTGGGTGTCCTGGGGAGCGCTGTCCCAATACCGGGCGAGCGTTTCCTCGATCCGCGGCCGCAAGCTTTCCAGGTGGCCGCTCAATTGTTCATTGAGTGTCTCCAACCGCTTCTCGGCGGCCTGCACCTGCGATTGCAGCATGTGTTTGCGCTGGGGATTGCTCTCGACTTCGAGCGTCCCGCGGTCGATCTGCAGGCTTACGGCCAGTTCGGCCAATTCGCTGTTGAGGGCGATGGCGGCCGCCGATGCCTCGTTCACCTGATAGAACTGCTGCTCGGCCTGGCTCGCCTGGGGCACTTGGTCTGTGGCCCCGGTCGTATCGAGACTGACCAGTTCGACCGCATCGCCATCGCCCACCTGGGCGCGCTCGGCGACGTACAGCATGAACAGTTTGCCGAAGGCGGGTTCTGGTGGCTGCGAACTGACTTCTTCAAGAACGTCCTCGCGAATGACTTCGCCATCGCGGAAGTTGCCGGCCAGTTCTTCGTAGATGCGCGCCTGGAGCGTCCAGACTTCCAGCTTGCCGTAGTAGTTTTCCTGGTAGGTCTTCCACTCGCGGTTATGGTCGTCGGCAATCATCCAGACCGTGGCCAGCAGCATGGCCAGGGAGGAAAGGCCGAAGTAGAAGTGGACCTTCTTGATATCACGCCAAGTTTTTTCTGTAGCAGGCATTTGCCCTCTCCGGAGCAATCGCGGGGCCTGTTAGCGGTTGGGAAGCGGCCGGTGTGCGAAGCAGGCCGCGGCTAAATGTTGAAGAAGAACTCCGGGATGTAGACGATGTATTTCAAGTTCAAGGTCCAGCGGAGCAGCATCTTGATCGGCAAGGCAGCCATGAACAGCAGCAGGATGGCCAGCACCATGTAACGGATGAAGCCCATCCGCACGAAAAACGGCCGCAGGACCGTGGCCGCCATAAGCGGCGGCAAGAACAGGAAATACCCCAGCACCAGGATGATCCCCAGCCCTTCGCGCTTCAGGATCATCCAAAGCGATTCCGCCATGCCCATGTCGGAAGTGACTTTGGGTACGGTTGCCCCCATCCAGTTGATCCAGAAGTAATCCGACAGGTTGACGTTGTTTTGGGCCTCGACCTTGTGTGCGTCCCAGAATTCAAATGGCCCAAAGAAGCTCCAGTTGGGACCACGCAAGAAGGTCCCCAGCACGATCAGCGTGACCCACAGTTCCAAAAAGCCGATTTGGAACATCACGTAGGCGAACTTGCGCTGCTCGATCGTGTAGTAGCCGTTACCCTGCTTGTTGAAATCCAGGTAGGGAATCGCCATCAACCCCACGATTACCAGGCTGGGCAGGACCACGCCCGCCATCCATGGGTCGAAGTACACCAGCATTTCCTGCAGGCCCAGGAAGTACCAGGGGGCCTTGGAGGGGTTGGGGGTCTTGACCGAACTGGCCGGTTCTTCCAACGGCGCCTTGAGCATGATTGCCCAGACCAGCAACAACGCGGTCAGTAGCACCATGCAGATCAACTCGGTATACACCAAATCGGGCCAGACCAGCACTTTCTCGTTATCGAGCGACTCCAGCGGTGGCAGTCCCTGCTTGGCGCGGTCGTCGTTCTGCACGGCCTTCCAGGTGGCCAGCCAGGTGAAGAATCCCAGCAGCAACACCAGCATCACGATCGGCACGTTGTCCGGCTTGGCAACGATGGCCCAAAAGTTGGGATTGGTCATCGATAGTCCCAGCAGCAGCAGCACCAGGTTGAACCCGGTGTAGGCCACGGCCGGCTGGACAAAGAACCGCCGCCCCAAGTACAGCACCACCAGCGCGGCCGCCGTACCCACGGTGTAGATCACCGCCCCGCGGTTGCCCGACAGCAGGGAGTTGACGAAGTGCTCGATATCGTGTCCCAGGCCGGGCAGTGTGCCAGACCAGGCGAAAGCGCCCAGGATGACGAACCCCAGCGAGGCCAGCAGGCAGGCCATCGCCAGGCTTCCGCGGTGCATCCGAAAGTGCAAAACGCCAGCGACGGCAGCGTTGAGTACCGCCAGCACCAGATAATAGGGGCCTAGAAAGGACGAAGCCTTGTCGACGAAGTCAAACGACGCGCCATGCATAAGTTCATCCATCGTGTCGGCAGGAAATGGCCGCCCCGGCTTGCCAAGGCAGGCTCACCCACCGCGTTGTCGCAGTTCATTTCGACTCGTGCCGCCGACCCCTTCGAGCGAGGCCGCCGAACCATCACAGGGGACCGCTGATCCCGCCGTCCTTTCTGACCCGCCAAAAGTGAATGGCCAACAACATCGCCACCGCCAACGGAATAGCGATACAGTGCAACACGTAAAACCGGTTGAGCGTTTCCTCGCCCACGATTCGGGCACCTAGCAGGCCGAACCGGGCGTCGGAGGCGCTGGTGATCATGTCGATCCCGCCGATGGAAAGCAACTGCTGCCCTGGTCCTTCACTTCCCAAAAAGGGCGTGGCTCGGGCCATGTTGGAGCCCACCGTGATGGCCCAAATGGCAAGCTGGTCCCACGGTAACAGGTAGCCGGTAAACGAGAGCAATAACGTGAGCAGCAGCAGGATCACGCCAATCACCCAGTTGAACTCTCGGGGTGGTTTATAGCTGCCGGTTAAAAATACCCTGTACATGTGCAGCCAAACGGTAATCACCATGGCGTGGGCCCCCCAGCGATGCAGTTCGCGGAGAATGCCCAAGCTGGTGACGTCGCGCAGGGCCGTGATGTCGGTGAATGCCCACTGCAAGGTGGGGCGGTAATAGAACATCAGCAGCACGCCGGTGACGGTCTCCACCAGAAACAGGAAGAACGTCACCCCGCCCATGCACCACGTATAGCTCAGGGCAATGCCTTGCTTCTTGATGGAAACCGGGTGCAAGTGCAGGAAGAAGTTGGTGAGCATGACCACGATGCGATTCCGCCGGTCCAGCGGCATCGGGTGGCGAAAGATGCTCTTCCAAATCTGGCTATTGCGTACCGTTTCGCCAATTGACGGCATCGGCGTTCCCTAGCGAATTGGAGGATGCGTGGTTGCTTTGGCTATGTTTGGCGGCTGCCGGTGTGTGCGGGGAGGCATATGGGGTATCTCTGCCCGGCTGCCACGATTCGATTGCGCTGTAGGTAGCAGAAACGCGAAGCGGGTTTCCCACTTTCTGTCCGTGCCACGGCTCTGCGAACCGTGCATGAAATTCCTTCTGCGTGTGCCGTGCTTGGATCATTCGTGCCACGGATCGGTGAACCGTAGACGATACCGATAGGCGTTGTCTAACCCCCCGTTCTTGCCGCGGTATGGTTCCCGGTTGCCTTGCGTAGCGGTGCGTTTGCGATTGGCGGTCACACGACGACGTAGCTATCGGGATTGGCCCACTCGCCCTTCTCTTCCTGGAAAATCCGGCTCTTGTCGATTTCCAGTTGGCCGTCGTCCGCGATGCGGATGGCGTAACGCTCAAGCGGGCGCGGCGCCGGCCCCTCAAAGTTGATTCCGTCCACGTAGAAGCCGCTGCCATGACAGGGGCACTTGAACTTCTGCTCGCTTTCCAGCCAGTTGGGCGTGCAGCCCAGGTGGGTGCAAACCGTCTTGAGTGCATAGATCATCTGCTGGCCGTTGTACTCGCCATTCACGATCCACACGCCAAACGCGGCTTTGAAACGCTCGTCCACCATACCCGGCGGAAAGTCCGATGGCTGCCCTACCTTGAATTGGCTAGGCGGTTCGGTAAGGACGTTGGGAAACATGAATCGGGCGAAGCCCAGCGTCCAGAGGCCCAGCGTCCCGGCCAACGCTCCAAAACCCACCCCGATCGACGTACCCACCATCGCGCCCATCATCGCCACCACGCCGCGACGCCCTTCATCCACCTTGGGCTTGGCACTCTCGGGCTTCTTCTGAGCGTAGGCCGGTTTGGCCGGCATCGGCGGAACGGCCGGCTTGGCCGGGCGGGGAACGGCATCTTCGACGCGCTTCTCGCCGCGGGCGGGCAGCAAACCCGCCTCAGCCTTGCTCAGCGGTCCGCGCTTCTTTTCCGCCCGGGCGGCAGCCAAAATACTGGCGGTCTTGGGAGGTCCGGCCGGCGTTTCTGTCGCGGCGGGCGACGGCTCGGCCTTGGCGGCCGCAGGTTTGGCGGCCGGCTTCTCCCCGGCTGCCTTGGCCGCGGGCTTTTCCGTGGGCGGTTTCTCGGCGGCAGGCTGATCGGAGCCGCTGCCCTGTTTCCGGGCCATCGCCAGGATGTCGGAGACACTCGGTCGTCCGCCGCTACTGGCTGCGGGCTTCGAAGGTTCCGCAGGCTTTTCGGCAGAGGATTCCGCCGGCGTTGATTCTGATTTGGCTGGCGTATCGCCACCCTGTTTCTCGGCGCGGGCCATCGCCAGGATATCGGCCACGCTGGGACGCCCGCCTCCTGGGGACGGCTTGGCAGGGGGCTTAGGCGCGGATTCGGGCGGGGGCGACGACGCTGCCGCACCGGCCCCGGTCGCATCGCCCGGGCCTTCTTCGGCAGGTGTGGGTGATTCCGATGGAGGGGATTCGACTTGTGGCTCGTCCGGTGCCTGCTGATCCTTGGAGTCCGCCTTTCGAGCGGCCGCCAGGATCTCGGCAGTCGTCATCTTCTTCTTTTCGGCCATTGTGTCGACTCTTGGTGCTGGGGGCGCTTACCCAATTGGGAGCGCAATTTCAGACCGGCACTCGACAACCTGCGCGCCTGATAAGATCCGGATCCCCCACCCGCCGGCAAGCCTTGTCACCAGCGGAGCGATTCCATAAGACCCCCCGGCCGTTTCGTCAAGCGCCCGTTGTACACGATTGATCGGCAGCAGCAAGCCCCCTTGCAGGGTGCGACAAAATGCCACATGGTAACGGGCGGTTAGCGGCATGCCGTTTAGCCGGGTGCGGTGGCTTCCGTGCATGCCCACCCGCGAACGGGTGGGCGGCATTCTTGCAGCCATCGCACTTGCAACACAGGCCCCGATCCCAGTCCGCCTCCGCGCAGGCTCAACCCGCGTCCTTAGCACCGCAGTCTGGCAGCTTCTTCCTGCCCGAACTGGGCCAGCCGAGCCACCGTGCTGCGCAGATCGTCGGGCGTGGTGCGGGGATTGATAATGCACATCCGCAGCACGCGGCGGTCACGCAACATGGTGGAAGTCACCGTGGCATACGCTTCATCGAGTACCCGATTCACAATGCGCTCGTTCACCGCATTGGCCGCCGCCAGGTCGTGGCCGTCCTCGGCGTAATAAAACGTGAGGATGCCGATTTGAGCCGGGGTGAACAAATGCAGGTTGGGTGTCGCACGTACAATCTGCTCGGCCAGTTCGGCCAATTCAATCCCCCGGGAGATGGCCTGGCGAAACGCATTGACCCCGAAGAACCGGATCGACATCCACAGCTTGAGCGCCCGGAACGATCGGGTCAATTGGATACCGACGTCTTGGAAGTTGACATCTTCGCTGATCCGCAGGGCATCGGCCAGGTATTCGGCCGTGACCTGAAAGGCGTCGAACAGGTGCTTCCAGTCGCGCACCAGCACACACCCGCACTCGTAAGGCTGGAACAGCCATTTGTGCGGATCGATGGTCAACGAATCGAGGCGGTCCAATCCCTTAAGCGCTTGACGTCCGGTTTCAGACAGCACGGCCGCCGCTCCATATGCGCCGTCGGCATGCAGCCACAGCCCTTGTTGCTGACAGAAGTCGGCCAACTCATCCAGCGGATCGACGGCCCCGGTGTTCGTTGTACCGGCGTTGGCAACCACGCAGAACGGGTGCAAACCTCGGGCACGATCGGAGATCACCCGCTGCCGCAAGACATCGACCGGCAGGCGGTAGTGTTCGTCGGAAGGGATTCGCACAAACTGGTCTTGGGCAAACCCCAACACGCGGAACGCCCGCTGCAGCGAAGAGTGGCATTGATCGGAACCGTAGGCGATGCCGCGGGAGACGTCGTCGCGCAGTTTCACGTGCCGGGCGGTGGCCAAGGCGGTCAGGTTGGCACTCGAACCGCCACTCACCAGCACGCCGCCGGTGCTTTCGGGCAGGCCGCACCACTCGCGTAGCCAATCCAGCACGATCCGCTCCACCTGGCAAGGGCCGGCGCCTTCCAGCCAATTGCCGCTGAAGATGTTGTAGCCCGCGGCCAGGCAGTCAGCCATTACGCTGACAAAGTTACTGGGGCTAGGCACAAAGGCAAAGAACCGGGGATGTGCTGTCAAACCCACGGCGGTCAGCACTTCGTCTGTCGTTTGGCCCAAGATGGCTTCCCAAGGTTCAGGCTGGTCCGGTGCCGGTGCCGCCAACTTTTCCTTGAGGACGGTGCGGGGAAGATGCCGCGTGGCCGGTTTATTCGGCAGGTTCACAAAATGCTCGACCAGGTGGTCGATCACCTGGTAGCCCATCTGCCGCATGGACTCGGCCGAAAGCTCCAACAGCGCCGGGTCGCCGGCGGGAGCGATCGGGCCAGAGGCCTTGGCCGTGGGTTCTGATGGCGTTGGATGATCGGCAGATGTTGGCCCGAAGTTGGAATCTCGCCCAGGATCAGATGGTGGATGGCTCATCGTGATTGCGTTGGTTCAGGGTGCCGGCGGGGGGATGCCGTTGGCCGCGGCAGGCGGCACCACGTGCGCATCGGCCTTATCCGTTATACATGCGTTTGCGGGAACGTAACGCATTCACCCTGTTGTGGCGATGGTGCCTGCGCTCGGCATCAACATTGCATGGAAGCCCCAGGGCGATGGGTTGTCCGCGCAATGGGCTTCGACGCCAACCCAATGGGAAACCGGCGAATTGCCAGTACGAGCCGATTCAGGTATGTTCCACATTCGCATGTCGACCACAGTCGAGCGAGACGCATGCCCGCGGCCTTGGGCCGCTTGGGGATGCGATCAGCCCGCCGCTCGCGTTGGCCCACCACGGTTCCATACCGATTGCGGCGATGGAAGGCGGGCAAATCGGCGCGGGCTCACGGCGATTGGTGGAAAACCTGGGTGGCAGCGGCAACGATCGGCCGCGTCGACAGCCCATGACCGTTCTGGCGTACGGCCCGCAGCCGTACTTTGGGCCTAACTTGATGAGGAGAAACAGACATGGCCTACACTGTCCCGGACCTGCCTTATCCGTTCGATGCCCTGGAGCCGCACATTGATGCCAAGACGATGGAAATCCATCACGACAAGCATCATGCCGGATACGTTGCCAAGCTGAACGCAGCCATCGAAAACACCGACTTGGGCAGCAAGTCGGTCGAGGAACTGGTTTCGATGATCGACTCCGTGCCCGAAAATATCCGCGCTGCCGTGCGGAACAACGGGGGCGGGCATGCCAACCATTCGCTGTTCTGGACGATCATGAGTCCCAACGGCGGTGGCGAACCGACGGGCGAGTTGGCCGCGGCCATTAATTCGACGTTCGGCAGCTTCGACAAATTCAAACAAGAATTTGCCGATGCGGCCGCCAACCGGTTTGGCAGCGGTTGGGCGTGGTTGTGCCTCGACGCCGACAAGAAGCTGCACGTCGAAAGCACCCCCAATCAGGACACGCCGTTGATGCACGGCCACACGCCGATTCTCGGCTTGGACGTGTGGGAGCATGCCTATTATCTGAAGTACCAGAACCGGCGGCCCGATTACATCGCCGCCTTCTTCAACGTGATCAACTGGGACGAAGTCGCCCGCCGTTACGCGGCCGCCAAGTAAACCACGTTGAGCCATCGGCACCGGGCGCTGACAAACGCCCCGGCCGGCATAACACGAGAGCATCGGGCAGCCACCGATCGGGCCCGGTGCTCTTTTTGCATTCCTGCCGATCATCGCCCGCAGGGAACGGGGCGCTGCGACTCGCCAGGCGGCCGAGAAGGCCGTCCCATGCACGCCTGTCCAATGCATAACGCCCGGCCGAGATCAGTCCCGGCCGGGCGTTGAGCTGCAACCCGATCTGTCGTTTGGAAGCGGTTCTTGGGGCTGTTGGAATCTCCGCACTCCGGCGGAAAACCATTGCCCTTACTCTTGGTAGTTCGCCGTGTTGACCGGCACCAGCGGCAGCCGCGTTGAGCGGAACGTGGCGCTGATATTCGGCTCGCGAACGTCTTCACCCGGCTCAATCCGAGGTTGCTGCGTTTCGGGCGCCGGTCGTGAGGGATCAGGGCGGGTCTGCGGCATCGGCTGGCCCGGTTGCGTTTGCGGCATCGGCGTCAGACGCGAATCATCCTGCGGCGCGAACGTGCGCGGTTCACCCGGCCGCGTTTGCGGGGCCGGAGTGGGTTGCAACGGGCTAGGTTGAGCTTCAGGAATCGGTTGCAGCGCCGCATCGCCTTGCGGTACGGCCGGAACCGCCAACTCGGCGCCGGTGCAGGGATCAATCGGAATCCGGTGCACGATCACCCGCGGTACGCGCATCGTGTACGTGACGGGCACGCGCCGTGTCACATAACGCGGAACCTGGACCGTTTGTTGCACCGCCACCTGGCGGCAGGTGCGGACGGGAATCTGCTCGACGCGTTCTTCCGTCACCAGTCGGCAAGTGGTGTAAGGGACGCGGCGGACCTGTTCTTCGCAGACCATCCGGCAAACCCGCTCGGGAATTTGTCGCTGATGGGTTTCCACCACCTGGCGGCAAACCTGGTAGGGAACACGGCGAACGTGTTCCTCGGCCACCATCCGGCACACCTGGTACGGCACCTGCCGCACCTGTTCTTCGGTGACCATGCGCTGGACCTGGTATTGCACCACGCGCCGCTCGGTTTCCGGCACCATCACCGTTTGTGGTACCTGGTATGTCTGAATGTTCGGCCGCCAGACTTGCTGGTGCTCAATCGTGGGCGGGCAGGGCTGCTGCACCCATGCCAGGCCGCCGCCGCGATAGAACGCCTGGCCCGTCACCGGATCGACCTGGCAGCCGCCGGGCACCCAGCGGAGCCGCGTTTTTACCGGACCGGGACGCAACACCTGCTGCTGCTCCCAGCAGCCGTTATCGACCGTGACATTGCGATAGGTCACGTGCGGCCGCATCACGGTGTAGCACTCTTCGCGCTCCGCGGTTTCCATCACCGGCCGCTGGACGAAGTACCGTTCCTCGCGGACGTGCGTCTCCGTCACCGGCCGCTGCACGGTGTACCGCTCTTCGCGCTCGTGGGTCTCCACCACGTTGCGGACCTGGTTGTAGGTCACCGTCCGCATGCGGGTTTCCCAGACGGGCCTCTGGACAGTGTACCGTTCTTCGCGCTCGTGCGTTTCGTACACCGGCCGCTGCACGGTGTACCGCCGCTCGCGCATCTCCGTCTCCCAGACATTGCGGTAGTAGGTCACCTGCTGCTGTTCGTAGACGGTCTCCGTCTCCAGCCGGTAGCAGGTGATCGGCCGCTCCTCGTAAGCGGTTTCATAGACCAACCGGTAGGTCTGCGTGGGATAAACCTCGCAGGCGGGCGAGCCGCACAGTTGCGCTTGCACCTGTCTCGGCGATATCGGCACAACCAGGGCCGCGCACACCAAGATGCCAGTAACGATACGCATCGCTCGGAGCTCCTCGGCCTTCCACTCCGGCCTTCCTGCGCCGAACCGGCCAACTTTCTACTTGCGCTTGGGCCGCACCACGCAACTGCCTTCCCGGCGACTGCGCCTCGGTGCGGTAAGGTGATCTTCCGACTTCAATGAGTCTGAATGCCTATGAAGTGTGGGATATTGCTCGTTCCCAGGCAAATCGGACTTGTATGTCATTCTTGAATCTTTTCAGTCTGAATGCAAGTTGCCGGTTGCGGTTCCGCCGAATTAACTTGAAAAATCCTTCATAAAATGTTGCCGGATCATCCATTCACGTGATGGACGCTAGCGGTTAGTGATAGCAAACGCATTATGACGATTCTGCCGGCGATTGAAGATGGGTAGCCGTGCCAGGCATTCAGGAAAAGCATAGCGATGCTAGCACTCGGGCAGACTTTAACGCCTGGGCCGTTTATAAAGGATCTGCGAAACGAACGGCCACTTCGTTAGGGGCCGATCTGCTCCGCATCCCGCCCGGTTCTGCCGGAAACAAAAGATGCGCAGCGCAAAAACCGCATTACCGCCAGGCATGCGCCCTTACCGCCTTGGAACTCGGTTCTGCACCGTGCGCGAACGAACGCGATGTCAAACGCTGCCGCGGCGGTTTACGGTCCGTACGTAACGGGCGCCGGTGTGCCTTGGATGACCGGTGGACAGGCCGGCGGACACACCGGAACGGCGCAAGCGGGGGAGGGCGTCCAACACTGCGGCGGGCACACGGGCCGATGATGACAGCCCAACGCAACCATCAGCGCTGCACAGAGGCCCAAGGGCAGAATCCGTTTCATGAAACGATTCCTCGAAGGTGGAACGCTTGCCAGCAGCAACCGTCCAGGGAGTCTGGACGCCGTAGCGGTCGCGAAGGGCAACGGGAGGGGCAAACCATATGCCGAACCTCGCCGCAGGGCAAACCCAGTCGTCTTGAAAAAACGGTTCTGATGCGCGCAGGGGGGAGGCGCCAGCAGCAAAGCACTGGCCGCCCGTCCATGGTTCAAATACGGCTGCCAGCGATTGCTGGTCCTATAGGCGCCCGGTTTTCAACACACTGCGTGCAGGACTCGTTGCCAACACCTGCCACGCAGCAGCAGCGCCCTTCTATAGATGCGGAAGGCTGACACGAACGTGAGCGGGCATTCGCTGCGCAGGTGTCAGTATACCTCGGCAGCGTGCTGTCGCTGATAGCCTCGGCAGTGCAGGCATGATGGTGACTAGCGTGCAACGTAAGCGGCAGTCCGAATACTGCGCGCATTGTCAGCACTCGCCGGCCGTCAAAGTTTGTCAATTCGGAACAGCTTTCCTGCAGACCCAAGGACGTGGTGCCGAATACACGATGTACACGAACTTTGCCGCGCAAGCGGTGCCGGTTCGTGAACTCAGATCCAGGGGGGGCGCCCTGAGACATGAGTTACAACGAATGCAGGTGTCTAAACTCGGTCGGGCATTTCGCACTGCATGCAGCTGCGCAGTTGCGCTGGGCTGGGGGACGGCTTTGCCAGCGGCAGAGCCTCAACCGGGCTACCCAGTGGGTCACGCACATGGAATGCAGGGCGCGCCCCATGGGCAGCCAGCGGCGATGCGGCCGGTGCAACCGCCGCCAGCATTTGGGCATCCGCTGCCCCTTCAGCAGGGCCCAGCTGCCGGCGGCGTCTATCATGCTGGCGGGCCGATGCCCGGGGCGTTTTCTCCGTATCCGGCCGGCCCGGCCGAGGGCGTTCTGCCGGCAGGCTATTCCGCGCCGACGTTGACGCATCCCGCGAGGGTGGCCGGTCAGCCAGGAAGTGTTGCTGCGGCCGGGAGCTTTGCCGCGCGGTTGAATCAGCCTGCGCCGGCGCAACCCAACGCGCTGGCAGCGCCCCAGGGCGAGCAACGTCAAACGCGCGTGCATGCGCTTCAGTTTGCGCACGCCGCGGAAGTTCAAGCGGCAATGGTGCATTGGCTCCAGGGCGCGTCGATGCGGGGCGAGGTATCGGTCGATCCCACGCAAAACGCCGTCATCGTGCAGGGCGGCGACGACGTTCAAAAGCTGGCAGCCGAGATCGTCCAGTCGATGGACCGCGCGGCCCAGGAACAGCTTGGCCCGCCGACATTGCAAACCTATCCCGCTCCGGCCAACCACTTGGAACCGATGACCGAGGCGGTTCGCGGCCGGTTTGGGCCACACGGTGCCCGAGTCGCCGCTGACTCCCGCAACAATCAACTCCTGGTGGTGGCTCCGGCGGCCATGCAGGCGGAAATTGCCAAGTTTCTGGGAGCTTCAGGCACAGGGCAGGCTCCCGCACCCGCGGCGCAAGGGGCCGTGCGCGGTCCCCAGCCCGAGGCACCTCCTGCCCCAACCGCTCCCCGCGGAGCCAACTTCGGGCTGTTGACGACCACGGCCGGCCAGGGGCAGATCATGCAACTGCGCCGTTCGCCCGCAGAGATGCAGAAGGTCTTGCGGCGGCTATACGGGCCTCGATTGACGGAGGCAGCCAGCACCAATCGCGACGTCGCAATTTACACGCTCGATCTTTCACAGCAGGAGCGGCTGCGCATCGAATTCGACCTGCTGACCGGGCAGGTGGTGATCCACGGACCGCCAGCGGCCACCGAACGGTGCGCCCGGCTGCTCGCCATCTTGGAGGCACCCCAGGTTCCGCAGGCGAGCAACCGGATTGAAGTGGTTCCGCTGGGGGCGGCCCCGCCGGGCAAAGTCGTTCAGGTTGCCACGCTGCTGGAAGAAGCACGCCAGCGCGGATTGCGCGAGCGTTCCCAAGCCGTGCGGGCCCAGGCGATTCGTTCGCCCCACCTCGTCGCGCAACTGTTCCAGCCGCCCGATGCCAACCAACCGCCGCAGGGAGCACAAGTGCCCGGCCAGCAACAAGGCGGCGCGGCTGCCGGGGCAGGTGCGGCAGCGGGCCAGGCACTTCCCCAGGAGCAAGCGTTCCCGAATGGGCAAGCCGACATCCCGGCCGACACCCAGGGGCTGGTAGGCCCGGTCCAGGTGGAAGTGCTGGAAGACCTGGGGGTGATTATTCTCCGCGGTCCGAAAGAAGATGTGGATCGGCTGATTCGCATCATCGAACAGATCGAAGAACGCAGCCAGGAGACGGAACCGGAAATCCGTGTTCACCAGTTGGAGTATGTGAACGGCGAAGCCTTGGCCACAATCGTCCGCGAGCTGTACGACTCGGTGTATGCGGGCCGTAAAGGTCGCGTGAGCATCACGCCGCTGGTGGAGCCCAACGCGCTACTGTTGATTGGTCCGCCACCCAGCGTGGAAGCGGCCACCGATTTGATCCGCCGGCTGGATACGCCTTCGGGGCCGGAATCGCAGTTTGAGGTCTTCCGACTGAAGTACGCTTCGGCCCAGGCGGCTGCCGCAACCTTGCAGCAGTTTTATGGAGCCCCGCCAGGGCCGGGCGCGCAGCAGCCCGGCCAGGCCCAACAGCAGTTGCCCGGCTTGTTCCCTCGGGTCAACGTGATTGCCGACTTTCGAACCAACGCCCTGATTGTGCGGGCCAGCCCGCGCGATCTGGCCGAGATTGCCCATCTGTTATCCAGGATCGACATCGACAGTTCACCTTCCGAACTGACGCTCAAGGTGTTCCAGTTGAGGAACTCGCTGGCCGAAGACCTGGCCGCGGTATTGCAGGCGGCGATCACGGGCGCGGCGGCGGGGCAACAGTTGGGCCCGCAGCTTCCCGGCGTACAGCAGCAAGCCGTGGGGCCACAGGCCCAGCAGCAGGCGGCACAGCGTTCGGCCGTGTTGCGATTGATGACGCTCGACGCCCGGGACCGCACGATCCTGCGGTCGGGCATCCTGGTCGACGTGCAGGTGACTCCCGACCCCCGCGCCAACTCGGTGGTGGTACGGGCCCCGGCCGACAGTATGCCGCTGATCGAGGCGCTGATCGAACAGTTGGACAACATCCCCGGCGCCACGGCGCAGATCAAGGTGTTCACCATCGTCAATGGCGATGCCGAAAGCCTGGTGAGCATGCTCAGCACGCTGTTTGGCGCAACGGCAACGGGAGGGCAGTTCGGCGTTCAGCAGGCGGCGAGCGTACAGGCCGATGGTTCCATCGTTCCGCTACGGTTTGCCGTTGACTCGCGCACGAACTCGATCCTGGCCACCGGCAGTTCATCGGACCTGACCATTGTGGAAGCGATCCTGTTGCGGCTCGACGAAAGCGACATTCGCGAGCGGGAAACGCAGGTTTACCGCCTGAAGAACGCCCCGGCGCTCGATGTTGCCGCCAGCATCAATCAGTTGTTGCAGGCTGAACGGGCCGTGCAGGAGCAGGGCGTCCGTAGCGCGTTCCAGCAGATTCAGGAAGAAGTGGTGGTCGTGGGCGAACCGGTGACCAACAGCCTGATTGTCACGGCAACGCCGCGGTACTTTGACGAAATTCGTCGCATCATCGACGAATTGGACCGCCGCCCGCCCATGGTCATGATCCAGGTGCTCATTGCGGAAGTTCAGTTGAACAATACCGACGAGTTCGGCGTGGAACTGGGCCTGCAGGATTCCATCTTGTTTGACCGCAGCCTGCTGGGTGACCTGATCACCACCACCAACAGCACGCAAACACCGCAGGGTAACACCGTCGTTACCACCACCAATCAGATCATCCAAGGTGCCACGTTGACGCCGGGTTTTCTGTTCAACAACCAGCCGCTGGGCAATAGCGGGAGCGATTTCTCTCGGGCGACCTCCAACAAATTGGCCGGTCAGGCGTTGAGCAGTTTCTCAGTCGGCCGTGTGAACAGCCAACTGGGCTACGGTGGCCTGGTGCTTTCGGCCAGCAACGAAAGTATCAGTATCTTGATTCGTGCTTTGCAGGAGTGCCGCAGGTTGGACGTGTTGGCGCGGCCGCAGGTGATGACGCTCGACAACCAACCGGCCTTCATCCAGGTGGGGCAGCGGGTACAGCTCATTACCGCAACCACTTTCGACCAGGCGACAGGCATTCAGACCAACCAGTTGGGTGCGCAGCAGAATGTTGGCTTGATCCTTGGTGTCACGCCCCGGATCAGCCCCGATGGCCTGGTGGTGATGGAGATCGACGTGGAAAAATCAGAAGTCGGTCCGGAGTCCGAGGGAATTCCCGTGTCGGTACTGCCCACGGGCGACGTGATTCGTTCCCCGCGGATCAATACCACGCTGGCCCAATCGACGGTGAGCGCGATCAGCGGACAGACGATCGTGCTGGGCGGCCTCATCACCAAGACCAAGGCGCAGACCCACCGCCGGGTGCCGCTGCTGGCTTCGATCCCGGTGCTGGGGCATCTGTTCCGGTACGACGCCAACGTGGAGCAGCGCACCGAACTGCTGATTATCATGACGCCGCGCGTCGTCCGCGACGAACAAGATATGGAAGTCATCAAACAAATGGAGTCGGCCCGGATGCACTGGGTGCTCTCGGATGTCCGCGATATCCACGGCGATGCGGGACTCCGGGGGCGTGGCGACGCTTGGGAAGACCCGGGCATCCCGGTGATCTACCCGCACCTCAACCCCGATGGCAAGGCGCAGCCGGTTTCGCCCGAGATGGAATTGGATTCGGTCCTCGACGAAGAGTTGCTGCCTGAGCCGATGCCGCGTTCGCAACCGTCGCGGAACCTGCCGCCGCTTCCGACACCGCAGCCACGGCAGCGGACCGTGCCGCCGGATCCCATCCCGCCGGGACAGGCTCGGCCAGGGCTGGTGCCCCCGGAACCGATGCCGCCGGGACAGGTTCCACAACCGGTCCCCCCGGGTTCGGTACCGCCAGGGCCGCTGCCGCAGCAAGGCGCTGAAGCCGGCGGCGCCGGGCGCTCCCCGGCCGCATCGGCCAGCCAGAGCGGCGGCAGCGCGGCGCCTGGAAATGCCGATGGTAACTCGTCGCTGAAATTGATGCCGGCGACGGGGGCGTACGTTCAGCCGCACGGACATCATGTCCAACCGGCGGTCTGGGCAGAGCCGGCCATGCACGGTCCGGCGCAGCCAGGGATGCCTCAACCGGCGGGGGCAGCACCTCACCCATGGCCTCAACCTGCCAGCCCGCCGGGGCAACCGGTAAGGCTGATTAGCCCCGCCGAACGGGCGCATTACGCGCCACCCCAACCGGTCGGACCGGTCCACCCAGGGCAGCCACAGCCGCATTGGCACCGGCAAGGCACCGCACCGCAACGCCACAATGGATAAAGCTGGAGATCGAAAACCTGGGCGACCAATGCACGATTTTGGGCGGACAGACCGCGGTAGCCACGGTTGGCAGTGCTGCGGATGAGGGCCGCCATCACGGTCCATCCGTCCGACTTTCTCCCGCACACGAAACTCGCATATCGGCCAGAAAGGATTCTGCGATGCGAACGGCGATCCATTGGGGCTTAGCCATGCTCACGCTGCTGGGTAGCGGCTGCGCCAAATTTGATATGAGCAAGAACATCCCTTGGGGCGCTGGCAAGGATGGCGAGTTCAGCGGCAACCTGCGCATCGTGGCTGTCTGGCAAGACACGGTGTTGCATCAGCCCGACAAACCGCCCATTCGCGGGTTTGGCGGTCGCGTGTTCTTCTATGCCGGAGGCGAAAAGCCGGTCAAGACGCAGGGCCGCCTGGAAGTGTATGCCTTTGTCGAAGACGGCCGTTCCAAGACGGATACCCGGCCCGACCGCAAATACGTGTTCACGCCCGAGCAGTTCGAGAAACATTACAGCCCCAAGAAGCCGCTGGGGCATTCGTACAGTTTCTGGCTGCCATGGGATGAAGCTGGCGGACCGGAACTGGAGATCACCTTGGTGGCTCGTTTCACGCCGCTCACCGGTGGAGCCACGATCGTGAGCGAACAAACGCACCATGCGCTGCCGGGCCGCGAGGCCTCGCTGGCCGAAAAGATGCAGTACCGCTACCTGAAGGACCGCGACGAAACGCCCCTGATTGCCGACAAGGACGGTGCGGCCCAGCCAGCCTCGGCAGCGCAGGCCGGAGAAGCTCAACTCGTGGGCTACGAAGAACCGGTGCCGGGCTATCCGGGCCAGGGGCTCGATGCGCCTTCGGCGAACCGCCTGCGCATGAAGACTTCGACCATTGATCTGCCGCTGCGGTTCAACGCGGGCAATATGCCGACATGGCAAACGTCGTCGCCGGCCGGGCCAGTGCCTGCCAGTACGGGCGGCTACCATGGTGGCCAGGCATCGCACGCTTATCATCAGGCCACGGTGCCCTTCAGTCCTGCGGGAGCGCATGGGCAACCTGTTCACACGGCATCGCACGCTTATCACGCCGTGCCGGTCAATGCAGGCCACGGCGGTGTGATCTCGGCGGGAGGCACGATGCAAGGCACGGCCCAAGGGCTGTCGCCGCTGCCACCGGCCACGGACCGCCGACACCAGTCCTACCCGCAGTTCCGTGCGCGGCCGAACCCTCAATACCCGGGCCAAGCCCAGCCTGAATATCGCAGCGGAGTGGGGGCCGCTGCCATTCCGCCGACGGCCGGTTCAGCCGCGCCGTTGTCGCCGGCTGCCAGCGGTGCGCCAACCACGATGAGCCCACAGGGGCCGGGCGGCGGGACGCAATACCCGCCGGGACTCATGCCGCTTTCGCCAGAGGTCAACGCCGGGGCGGATTCGACGGTGACACCACCAGTTGGTTATCGACCTGTGCAATCCCGGGTTCTAGGCGCACCAATTGCTCCGCTAGAGCGCGTTCATGGTCCGTGGCTACCTGACCACGTAAAGTGGCAGTATGGCCTCGAACCTCCACCGCAACGGAATTTTGTGACGGGCCCAATCTCGCGCGCTGCAAACGGCTCGTAAGGGTGGCCGACAACGTGCCGTCGGGCGGCGCGGGATAGTCGAAGCTGATCCGCGTGGTGGTGCGATAGGGACGCCGGGTCTGGGTCTGCTGCGGATTGAGGTTCTGGTTGGCATCGCGCGCATTGCGCATGTTCGGGCCTTGGAAGAAATTGTTCAGCGCGTTGCCGAACGAGCCAATTTGCGTCGTATCGGAGGTGTCGGCGCCGACAAAGGCGCCTTGGCGATTGCCGCGCAAGAAACGTTCGCTGCCTTCCACCGTGCCCACCTGCTGAGCCTGCTGGGTCGCACCAGCGACGGTTCCACCGGCACCGCCGAACATGCTACCGGATCGCGCAGAAACGCCCGACGCCGCCCCTACGGTGCGGTTGCCAAAAGTGCCCCGACTGGTGGTACCGCCGCCTCCCAGGGAGTTTTGGAACTGGGCGAAAAGTTCGCTGCCGCAGAGAACAACAGCGCAGGTGCCAACGGCGCACAGCAGGCGACGGAACGTTCGATCGTGCATGGTAATTCTGCCAGCGTGGGAGTTGCCGGTACGGTGCCCCTGGGGGTGACCTGTTGCATTATAGCCCCCATTGGACGGATCGTTGCAAGTGAACCTTTCAGGGCGTCGGGCCGTGCAGTCCATCGGCGAGGTTTTCGCTGGCTGGGGGGGGATCGCAGCGATCGGAGAGGTCCAACCGGTAACGCCGGTTGCCCCTCCCACGTTGTGCATCGTTTTTCTTGACATTTCGCGAAGGCATCGACATAACGATGGCGCAAACGGAAGGGGGGCGGGGTGATTTCTCTGCCGGCTGACCATCTTGCGACGACACATCCCTGCTGAATTCTCCCCTGGCCGTTGTGCTCTGGTAGCGCTGGTGGGGGGCCGGTTGATCCGATGGTGCCGCCCCTTGTGCTCAATTGGCTGCCTGGCGTGGGTGTGGTGTTTGGGGAGGCGGGGGCTGCTGCGTGGCGAGGAAGGCGGCAGTGGTCGTTCGTCGCTGTCCGTGGCCGGCAATATCTGTACTTCGCGCCGCTGCCGCGACGGCGCGAGGTCCCGGGACGCGGCGATTAAACGGTCGCCCACGCAAGCCGGATTCAGCCATTCACGTCTTGAATGAACGAGGAGGAGCGACGTGACCAAGTCGGTGCTTGACGCAATTCGTGAAGGCGATTGGGAATACGAGCCGCCGTGGGTGAACGATTCAGATTTTGACAGCACCGATGCCCTGCCAGGCTCCCGCGATAAGCTCCGCATTTTGGCCGAACGCCTGCGCCGGGGACTGCCCTTGTGGCACCCTGCCGACCGCCGCGACTGCGACGGCGGCGACGACAGCGACTTCTAACCAGGTAGCCCCCCCTCTCGCATGCCGCGGCATCACCGTGTGTGCCAAGGGCTCTGCACCACGCATTCTGCACCACGAATCCTGTACCATGGATTCTGGTGAGCCGTGCGCTCCGATACCGACCCCCGATCCGCAATGCTCATGAAGCCCATGCCCGGGTGAGCGTGCGCTCGGCGGCCATCTCGCCGATTTCGTGGATATGACAGGCCTCCCGGGCCGATTGGTACCGATGGTGCCGAAGTTGACGATTCTGTCGGTGACCATCTTATGCCGGCTTCGCTCGTTACCCGGAGGGCCCTGGTGCCAAGGCTGCCATTGCAAGCAGCTACAGGCAGGAATTCTGCCGCTCGATATTGGCTCCAAGGCTGCTGCGATCGATCCGGCGAGAACTTCACGCGGTGACTCGCTTGTGAGCAGGGAGGCTCCTTCATGCGTACGATCGGTTTAATACGCTGGTCACTACTGGTGGCCGCCACGCTGGTGTTGCCCGCAACCGCCATGGCGCAATTGGTTCCTGGCACGGGACAGAAAGTTGAGGGAGTCGGCGACGACTTTGAAGACCCCGATTGGTCGTACGTCTACAACTTGCCGAAGGCCAGCGAAGAAATCGACGGCAACAAGCGGTTACCGGGCGCCTACTCCACCAACCGCCGCTGGGCCGAAGGTGCGCTGCGCGGAACCCCCGACCATGTTCGCCGCGTGGACACCCCCGTCGGCGGCCTGCCCGGCAGCAAGGGCGCGCTATTGCTCATGTCGCGCGATACGGGCGTACCCGGCACACGCAGCGGCAGCGTGCAGCAGGACGACCTGCTGGCTTCGATGGGCCGGCCGATCTCCGTCTCGCGCATGCCGAGCGTGGTGGTTCGGGTATTCGTGCCGCCGTTTGAAGATTTTGAGCAGCGGACCGGAGTCACGTTTGGTTTTCGGGCTGGATGCTCTGGCCCACGCACCAAAACCGAGCAGGCTGGTGGCCTGGTGGGCTTCTTTGGCGGCAGCCGAACGACGACCTCGGTCGACCCGTACTGGCCTGGCTTCTTCGTCCACTTCAACAGCAAAGCCAGTGGCCGGCACCAAGAGGATTCCGCCTACTTCATGATCCGCGCCAATCAGCGCGGCCAGGACGTCCGTGGCCCGGAAATCATCGAAAGCGGCTGGTGGACGCTGGGAATGTCGTTCACGCCCGATGGCATGGTCCATTTCTACGCCCGGCCGGGTGTCGAGGACCTGAGGGCAGAGGACCACATTACGTCGAGCTACTGCTACGGGATCAAGTGCCAGCAGGTCGATACCTTCTTCTTCAATATTTGTAGCCCGGATAACGGCCGCACCTGGTCCACGCCGTGGATCGTGGACGACCCCACGCTGTACGTAGCCCAGTAATCGTCGGTGGGAAGCGCCGCTCCCGGCGGCGAATATCTACAGCACGCAATCGTCACCGTGGAAGGTGGATAAACCTCCCGGTGCGAACCAACCTGCAGGGGATGCTCGGCGAAAACTCGCTGGGCATCCCCGGTTTGTTGCGCCCCGGTGGTAGTGCAGACCCTTGGATGGTCGGTAACCTGCTGTGTTGTTTGCGAACAATGCTTGTTGAACACGGCTCGCAGTGCCGTGGGCACGCATGGGAGCGCGAAGCGTAGTGCCGTGGTGCCGTTTTACAATCCCAGCAGGCGGATCAGGCTCTCGGTAACGGCCTGGCCCTGCTGCGTCCAGCGATGGGTCAGCACAATGACGATGAGCAGCCCGATGATGCCAAAGGTGATGCCGCGAGGGTTGCGTGGCACGCGGACTTCGTGCAGCGCGGCGGACAGGTCGTTTACCAGGCTGCGCCAGGCGGCGAAGTCGATGTAGTCGCTGTCAACGACCAGCGACACGTTGCGGAATGCCGAATACGGTTCCAGCCGAACCACCAATCGAGCCTGTGGCATCTCAAGCGAGTTGCCGGCCCAGCGGGCGGCAGGATCGCGGCGGACTGCGACGGTGGATACGATCCCTCGCAAATGTTCGGTTGCGATGTTGTAAATCACCACCCGCGGCCGCAAGTACAAGATCCACAGCGACACGGCCGAGCCATACATCAGCAACAACAGCAGCCAATAATAAGGCCCAAGCCGCTGCAACAATTCCAGCGGCGTGAATAGCTGTGCTGGTCCGATCATCACCAGGCCGGAAATGCCAACGGCAAGCGCCGCCAGGTCGTGGCTGCCGGCCACCATCAGCGGCCTCGGCATCAGGTTCACCACAGCCAGCGCTAAGAGATACGCCGCCAGCGGCAACAGGGCCACCAGCAGGTGGGCCGTATCGAATGTTATTGGGTCGCCATTCATAGCTGCATCGTAGATGAGCGTTTGGTCGCCGTCTACCAATCGGAGCGGCCCGACAAAATGACGGCCGCCCGCGGCCGATCTGACCCCAGGCAGACAGCCCCGCCAATCGCTCCGGCGCCGCGCACGCTACCTCTTGGGCAGCTTGCTTTTTCCGGAAATGGGATTCGGCGCTCTTGGCCGATTATCGCCCCCAATGCCAAGCCGCGTGCTAGCACCGGTGGGGATGGTGCCCCGACTGCTCTTGCCTCAAATGGCGAAATGCGAACAATCTACACATACTGGACAACAGAACAGGCAGTTGGGGGGTGCGAGGGGGCAGAAACGCAGCGGGAAAGTCCCTCCCAGCGTCTGGTAGAAATTCCTCCCGCACCAGGGAAACATCGAAAAAAACGAGCCAGGGCTGGGCGTACCTAAAGCGTTCGGCCTGATCGGCAACGGTCCAAAGTTTCCACCCCAATGTTGCTTACGGATGGACCAACCCGCCATGACGTTCGCCGCGGCAATCTCACCTTCTTTGAATTCGGCCTCCGCGCCGACTGCCGATCCGCCGCCCGTGGCTTGGGAAGGCCGGCCGCTGCTGGCCGATGCGGCGGTGGAAGCCCGGCCCTACCAGTTGCGGATCATTCATCAGGCCCTGGAGATGTTTCACGGGCGGTATCGCAACCGGGCGGGCGATTTGGAACCGGCAGCGCACTCGGTGATGGTCGAAAGTCCCACAGGCAGCGGCAAGACCGTGATGGGCCTGGCTATTGCCCGGCAGATGCAACAACAGCACGGTTATCGCGTGGGCTGGGTGTCCATGCGGCGCAACCTGTTGGCCCAGGCCGAGAGCGAGAATCGGGCCCGCGGTTTTCACGTCGAAATGGAGTACATCTCCATGTTCGACAAGAACCCGCCGCAGGTCGACATGCTGGTCGTGGACGAAGCCCAGCACGATGCGGCCATGAGCATGGCCAATCTGCACAGCGTGGTGCGCCCGCGGCACGTGTTGGGGCTGACGGCTACGCCGTTTCGCACCGACCGTATCAAGTTGTGCTTCGACCAGGTCATCAAAGATGCCGGCATCCATCAATTGATCCAGGATGGCTACCTGAGCCGCTACCACCACTACACCATCGAACGTTACACGCCCGAGAGCGTGGCCGAACACTTCCTCCGCGACCGCGACCGCTGGGGCAAGAGCCTGATCTTTTTCCACCGCTTTGAGCAGTGCCAGGCATGCCATGCGTTGCTGGCGGCGGCTGGTGTCCAGGCAGAAGTGGTTACGGCCCAGACCGATCGTCAGCGGCAGTTGTACGCCTTCTCCGAGGGCCGACTCGACGTGCTGTTGAACATGGCCATCCTCACCGAAGGCTTCGACTGCCCCTCGCTCAAGACGGTGTTTTGCCGGCCCTCGGGCAAAGGATGCACCATCCAGATGGGCGGTCGCGTGTTTCGCCGGCATCCCGACCTTCCGTTCAAGCAGATCGTGCAGTGCAAACAGACTCGGCACCCGTTCCTCAAGACAGCAATGGCCGACGAGCAGTACATCTGGCTCGATGGCGTGTGGCGCACGCTCAAGGTGAACCAGCGGATCGCCGCCATCACGCAGCGCAGCCGCCAGGTGATCGCCCGCAGCCAGGCCCAATTGCCCGAGCTTGTGGCCCAGCACGTCACGCGCGATTTTTGGGCCGAGCAGGGTGAACGCTAAGGGGCCGGCCCGCGCGCTTGGTTGTGGCCTCGGAACAACGGAAACCTGAAATCCCGCAAACCTCCTCCAGCTCCCCCCAGGCAGCCATGAACTACACGTTTGAAACCGGATATGCCCGCGTTCAGCAGTTTCGCGTGATCGACCAGCAGCGTGCATCCAACGGCAAATTGCACATTCGCCGGATGGAAGTCGACGGCAACCTGGTCACGCCCACGCAGCGGTTCTGGACTTCGTTCTTCATGCGGTTTGGGATTTCGGAAAGCGTGTTCCGATATTTCGATCCGCTGGAGGTGTTCGAGCGCATCTCGCAGGTAGCGCAGGACGACCTGGTGCGCTACTGCGTGGAGCACGGCGGCAATTCCGGGCCGCGCCTGCTGGCGGTGAGCAATCCCAATCGGCCGATCATCAACTACAGCGAAATCGTGGATCTGGCGACCCGGTACGGCGGTACGGAGTTGGGCTACCACGACGGCGTGGTGAGCAGTACCCATGTCCCGCGTACCGGCGACAAGCCCTTCACCATTGCCGGCGATGCATTCCAGCACCGCTTCGTGATGGAAACACCGGTGGATGGCTTCAGCCAACCGAAGATTTTCCTGTCGTTTCTGCGGATGGTCTGCGCTAACGGTGCCATCGGCTACAGCCGCGCGTTCCGCAGCGATATCAGCCTGGGCAAGGACGTTACCCACAGCATCAGTCGGGCACTGGAGAGTTTCGATAACGGCGACGGCTACGCTGCCCTGCGGCAGCGGTTCACCAGCGCGCAGCAGTCGTGGGCGTCGGTCAACGAGTGCCACGAACTGTACAAGGCCCTGACCAAGGCACATGGCCGCGGTGGCATCGCCCACGAGAAAGTGTTGAGCGATCTGCATCGGGTGACCGGCAACCTGCACGAGATTTACGGGCTGGCCAACCTGGACGCCCTCAGCGTGAAGCGGCAGCGGGTTCTGCCCAGCCGTGCCAAGGTTTACGATCTGATCAACTTCGCCAGTGAAGTGGCGACGCACCACGCCAACGAGAACGGGCGGCGGCAGATGCAAGGCTACATCGGCAGCCTGATCTCCGACGAGTACGACATGGAAGGCACCGCCGAGACGGTGACGGAGTTTCAGGACTTCTTCATGCCGACCGATGATGCTGGCCCGCGACCCTCGATCAACTAACCGGCCGCCGCCGGCTTAGTGCTCGCAAACCACGGCGGCAGCTTCCAGCGCGGTGTCGTTCCCCTGGTAGCAGTGGACCTTGTTGCGGCCTGCTTCCTTGGACTTGTAGAGCGCTTCGTCAGCGTGCTTGAGCAGGGTTTCGGCCGTGTCGCCTTCTTCCACGGCCGCCAGGCCGATGCTGAACGTGATGGCCACCCGTTCGGCTTCGATCGTATCGAAGTTCTGCCGGGCGATCTCGGAGCGGATGCGCTCGGCGATGCCTGCGGCTATCTGAAGATCGGCGCCCGGCAGCAGCATGGCGAACTCATCGCCGCCGTAGCGGGCGACAAAGTCGTGCTCGCGCAGGCGCTTCTTGATGAACTGGCCGACGTGCGCCACCACGCAGTCGCCGGCCTGGTGACCGTGCGTGTCGTTGATCCACTTGAAGTGGTCGATGTCGGTCAGGATCAGCACAAACGGTTCGCCCTCGCGCCGCCAGGTGCGCAACATCAGGTCCAAACGCTCGTCGAAGGCCTTGCGGTTGGCCACGCCGCTGAGGGCGTCGGTCCGCGCTTCGCGGCGGGTACGGTCGATCTCCTGGGCCTGTTGCTCCATCTTGAGCCGGGCGTAGGTGAGGTCGTCTTCCAGCTTGCGGTTGGATTCCAACACCGTGGCCACCTGGTCGAGTAGAGCGTGCTGGATCTCGCGAGTCTTGGGATCGACCGGCATGTCGATCAGGTTCTGGCCAACTTGTTTGATCTCGGTGTTATGGACATCGACATCGTTGTGCAGGCGGTCGGCCGTGGTGAGCAGGTTGGCCAACACCTTGAGTGTGATTTCGCGTTCCTTGCGGATGCTGGAAGCGCCCTTGGAGGGTTTGCGGCTGGAGCGGCCCAGATAGTAGCCGACCCCCACGCCGACAAACACGCTCGCCAGAACCCAAGGAAGTACGAACTGAAGCTGCGTCACGGTTGGTGTCCTTCGCGCCTGCTGAGCAGCCAGGCGAACTGCGAATTGCTCCCGGCCGTGCCTACCAGGGTGCGCAGCCCGCACTCCGGCACGGCCAGTGCTCTGGAAGGCAGCGGCCACCGGCGGTGCCATGCTCCCCATGCGCCGGTGAACGCCGATTCGGGCAGATGGCCAGCGGAGGTGCGAAATCCCCCCGGCACACTCTGTCCCTACTCGTCAACGTACACCGAAATCATAGAACACGACAAGCGTCCCGGAAGCGCCCAGACGGTGCGGTTTCAGCCGCGTCACCTACTCGGGCCACATGGAGTAGCTGTACCGGTTACAACGGAAATCCATCCCCGCCTCCGCGGCGACTGCGCCGCTTAGCCGTCAGCGCGCTTCGCTGTAACCTAACTTTGCTTGTTCCGCGTATCACCCGGGCGGGGTGCCGGTTGATCGGGAACGCTTGCACCGCTCTTTCCTGGGATGGAGGGGGCACCAAGTGCTGATCGCTTGGGCGGCGATGTCGGAGCAATGGCCCGCGGCACCGCCCCCGGTATGCTGCCGTGGTTGGTTGCTGCTTGTGGCCGATTGGGTTTGCCGCGCCAGCCGTCCTGTCGCCCTGAATTGCTCGCATCTCGATTAACTGCCTCATGCCCGACCCAGCCCAACGCATCCTGGCCATCGAGAGCCAACCAGGTGATGCCGCTCGTATCGAGCAGGTGTTGATGCATGCGCGGGGGGCGGCCGAACTGATCTGGGGCACCTACGAACTGGTAAAGGCTCCCGGTTATCTGGGCACCGTGGTTGGGCTGCTGGCCTCGCAGCGGTTCGATGTCGTGCTGCTATGCCTGGGCGGCGCGATTTCCGATCCGGCGTCGCTGGTGACGCGGCTACTCGATGTGGCGCCTTATGCGCCCATCGTGGCACTGGCTTCTGAAAACGACGACGACCTGGCCCTGCAGGCCGTGTGTATGGGAGCCCAGGATTACCTGCTGTGGAGCGAACTGACCGCCCGCTCGCTGATCCGGGCCATTCGCGCATCGGTCGAACGGTGCCGGGCCAAGCAGCAGATTGCCGAGAGCCGGCTGGCGATTGTGTGGCGGCTGGCCAAGGCGGCCGAATGCCGCGACGAAGTTACGGGGAACCACGTGGTCAGGGTCGGTTGCTACAGCAAGATTCTGGCAGAGACCCTGGGGCTGGATCGGCAGTTTGTCGAAGCCATCTTCATCACCGCGCCACTGCACGATATCGGCAAGATTGGCATTCCCGATTCCATCTTGCGCAAGCCCGGCCCGCTCACGGCCGAAGAACGCGCCGTCATGCAGCAGCACTGCGAGATTGGTGAGCGGATTCTCCGGGACGATTCCAAGGCGATGGGCGTGTTCCGCGCCTGGCGAGGCGTTCGCGGAGGATTTCAGAGCGAACCGGTGGACAGCCTGCTGGCGATGGCCTGCACCATCTCGCTGACGCACCACGAGCGCTGGGACGGCAGCGGCTATCCCCGCGGCCTGGTGGGTGGCCAGATTCCGCTGGAGGGCCGGATCGTGGCCCTCAGCGATGTCTACGATGCCCTGCTCTCGGAGCGGCCCTATAAACCGGCTTATCCGGAAGACAAGGCCCTGGCGATTCTTCGCAAGGAAGTTGGGAGGCAGTTTGATCCGGACGTTCACGCGGCCCTGCTGGATTCGCTGGACGAACTGCGCTCGGTTCGCCAGGAATTCAACGACGCCCAATGCAACGACGAGGATTTGCACTACGTGCTGGCTCCCCAGCAACCGTAGCCGTGGAGTTTGCCCATGTTCCCATCGTTTCACGGCGCACTCGGCGAGACAGTTTGGCCGCGTGCAGGCAGCGCTGCGCATGGTCGGTTGGCGGCCTGGCTCTTGGGCGACTTTGGGCCGACGCCGCACCTGGAACTGTTCGTCGTCATGATCTACGGCATCCTGCTGACCATCCTGGCAGGCATGCTGATCCGCGAAACCCGGCGCCGAGCAACCGAAATTCGCGATCGCGATCTCAATCTCCTGGCCAGCCGGATTCTCCAACAAATGCGCAGCCTGACGGGCGACGTGGTAGCCGGCCTGGGGCAGTATGCCTCGCAAATCGAGTCGGTGAGCCGGGCCATGTTGGATGCTTCAGCCGAAGATCGCCCGCTGTTGCAGCAGCGGTTGGTCGAGTTGATGCGGCAGATGGTTTCCGTCAATCGCACCTTGCAATCGCGGTTGTCCGATGCCGAACTCGAACTCCAGCAGCAGCGCGATCAACTGAAAAAGCACGAATACGAAGCGCGTACCGATGCCCTGACCGGGCTCCCCAACCGCCGGGCGTTCGACGAAGCATGCGCTCGCAGCCTGGCCCATTGGCAGCGGTATGGCCGCTATTTCACGCTGATGCTGTTGGATGTGGATTCCTTCAAACAATTCAACGACCGCTTTGGACACCTGGCCGGCGATACCGTGCTGCAGGCCGTGGCCGATTGCCTGAAAGGTGCCCGGACCACGGATCTGGTTTGCCGCTTTGGGGGTGAGGAATTCGCCATCCTGCTTACCGAAACCGAATTGCCCGATGCCCTGATACCGGCCGAGCGCATGCGGCAAGCACTAGCGCGACAGGCAGTGATGATCGACGGCACGCGCCATCGCGTGACGGTGAGTATCGGCGTGGCTACGGTACTGCCCGGTGAATCGGTAACGGGGCTGGTGGAACGCGCCGATGCGGCGCTCTATGCCGCCAAGGAGGCTGGGCGCAACCGCACCTGGTATCACGACGGCGAACGAACCCGCCCGGTTGAGGTCGATCTGCCGGAATCTCTTGAAAGTACGCCCGCCGATGAAACCTTGCCCGAGGTTGAACTGGCATCCATGGCGTCGGTGGCGGCGCGCTGCTACCCGATGAACGATGCCAGCCTCTCGGGCAGCATCGCCGAACTGGAAGCGGTGTGCCGCGAATTGCGCCGGCAGTTCGATTCCAAGATCGAAGGGGCGGCGGCAAGCGTCAACTGATCGCACCGCCCTTGGCGGCCTTCGCCCCCGGTACCAAGGCCACAACTCAGAATACGCCCCCAGCCTGTGCTTCCGGCTCACGGCACGCACCTTCATGGTCCCCCACCAGGTCTTGCGGCCTTGCGCGTGCCGGGCGACTGCTGTTTAACCATCTGGACGCCTCTGTTATGGTCTGCGGCCCGGCTGATCGGAGCAGGCCGGTTTTTCGCCCTGCTGGCAGCTATCGCTGCTGGCACGACGCTACTCCAGGGAGGGAGTCATGCACGTCACCATGCGCTTCCGCCGCGCTATCCAGATTTACGCGGCGATCTTGCTAACCGTCGGGCTGCTGCCTGGCTGTGGGCTCGAGCCCCCGCCGCAGTCTCAATCGGGCAGCGAAGGCGAAACGACGCCGGTTTCGCACGTGCCGCACGGTCTGGAAGGAGTGGCCGATTCGACGATCCGTGTCGCGTCGTTCAACATCCAGGTGTTTGGGCAGGCCAAGTTGAACCAAACCGAAGTGATGGAGACGCTCGCGGAAATCGTGCGGCGCTTCGATGTCGTGGCGATTCAGGAAGTGCGTTCCAAGGAACAAAACGTACTGCCGACGTTTCTGGAATATATCAATGCCGATGGTTCGCGGTACGACTTCGTGATCGGTCCACGGCAAGGCCGCACGGTCAGCAAAGAGCAGTACGCGTACGTATACAACGCCGCGACCTTGGAACTGGTGCCCGATTCCGTGTACGTGGTGCCCGATCCGGACGACCTGATCCATCGCCCGCCGCTGGTGGCCAGTTTTCGGGTTCGCGGCCCGCCTCAGCCCTTCACGTTCACCCTGATCAATATCCACACCGATCCGGACGAAGCCGACCTGGAAGTGGACGCCTTGGCCGATGTGTATCTGGATGTGTTGAATCAGCCCGGGGCCGACGACGATGTGATCCTGCTGGGTGACCTGAACGTGAGCGATACCCAACTGGGCCGGTTGGGCGAAATCCCTGGCATCGTCTGGGCCATCAGTGGGCAGCCCACCAATACGCGGTTGACGAAGACCTACGACAACCTGATCTGGCACGCCAACACGACAGAGTTCACTGGCCGTAGCGGAGTGCTGAACATGATGACCGAGTTTGGCTTGAGCCAAGAACAGGCTCTGAAGGTTTCTGACCATCTGCCCGTCTGGGCCGAGTTCAGCGCCGCGGAGTTCCCCACGGTGGCCGCGCGGCCGGGACGGTTGGCACAGTAGACGTTCTCGCTCCAACGGGTGGGTTGGAAAATTCCGCTCAGGTAGGCCGCGGTTGATGCGTCGGACACCGGCGGCCGAAGGTCCCCCAAAATTGGCCTTGCCAATTCGTCAAGGGTGGAGAATGATGCTTTCAGAGGGTCGTGCGGAACGCGGCACGACGGGCTAGAGGCTGCGAGGTGGCTGGGTGGCTCCCGGTCGAAGCGGCGGGTTCTAGTGAAAGGAGGTGATCAGTGTTATCTGACTGTACGAGCCATGTAGGTGGTTCCGCCTGATGACAGTCGGCGGGCTGTCTCTTAAGCCAGGCAGCCACCACCACTCGTAGGATCACTTCCGATCCAAACTACGAGTACAACGGCCCGGTCCTCTGCACGCACAGGGGGCCGGGCTCTTTTTGTGCGCCTCGGGGAATCTTTGCTGGGTGGGGACCATTGCGCCTCGGACCACGATCAGGCCCCCTACGGCTGGCCGGATCAATCGGCGATTGCCTCGGCCACGGCCCGCTGCATGGCGGCCGAGGAGTCGCGGCCAAAACGCCGCTGGTACCGTCGCATCAGGGGGTACCCAAGGCAGGTCAGTAAGTGTCCAGGCCGTGAAAAGGCGAACACATCGTAAGTCACCCCGCCATCGGCATCGATTTCGACCATGAAGCGTTCTTCCCCCCGCCCGGCGTGGCAAGGCAGTGTGCCATAGGCGAATCCGAACCGTTGGACGCCGTCGCTGGCTTCATCGACCACGTACACCACTCGGCAAGCATTGAGCCACCACAAGCCGGCGACCCGGGCCACAATGGCCACGGCTTGGCCAACCGCGATCGGTGCGGTGCTGGGGTGTTGTCGTAGCCAACCAATGTCGAATGGTTTCCATGCCCGCAAAGCCTCGCGGGCCGCTGTGTAAACGGCGCGCCCCGTGCCTAACCGGCACCGGGTATGGTCGGTCCGATAACCCGGTGGCGGCGCGGTCCGTGTGGCGCCCAAGGCGCTATAGGAAAAATCGCGCTGCTGCTGCCGCTCGAGGAACGCGTCGATCTGCTCGGGGGAAGGTTCACGCAGCGAGAGCATGGTCAGGCTGAAGCTGGCAAGGCAAAGCAGGGCGACACCGGCGGAAGGCATCCCGCCAGTGGTTCAGGCGACTGCCGCCGCGTCGTACCGTGCGGCCGTTCTGGGGGGGCGCAACATCTTGGGCAGGTGGAAGAAGGCGGTCCCGCCGGCAGAATGCGCGGCGGATTGCATGGTGGCTGTGGGTTGCAAGGGAATTGCCGCTACAGCCGATGCAAAAATTTAGGCCGACTCCAGCCTGCTGGGAAGGCAGGCGAGTCGGCCTCTCTCGTTGTATCGTTTCCGTCCGGCTACGCTTGAGCAGCCAAGTCGGTGCCGCCGTGAACTACTTCTTGGCGGCGGGCTTCTTGGCAGCCTTCTTGGGGGCTGCGGGCTTCTTCTTAGGCGAGGCCTTCGGCTTGGCCGCCTTGGCCGACGTCTTCTTGGGGGCCGCGGCCTTCTTCTTGGGCGAAGCCTTGGGCTTAGCCGCCTTGGCCGACGTCTTCTTGGGGGCCGCAGCCTTCTTCTTGGGCGAGGCCTTGGGTTTGGCTGCCTTCGGCTTGGCTGCCTTGGCCGGCGACTTCTTCGCTGTGGGCATTCGTTCGCTCCTGAAGATGACGCCCCGAACTCCAATGTCCTCTTCCTCAGGGCGTCGCGCGGGAAGAGGTTTCCGCCGCACAGATGGCGGTGTGTTTCGTCCGTGTTCAAGCGGCCTGAGCGTACAGGCTGCGTTGTTCGTTGCCTTGGACAGCAGGCGAAATCGAGTGGCTTTGCTGGCCAGAATCGTCTGCCTGCCGAGTGTTGCTACAAACCGTGTATCCGTACTCGCTGCCAGAGGCGCGCGTCATCAGGAAAGTTCGAGAAGGTCGATGACAACAATTCCGGTCTGCGGAGCGAATCGCGGCCCGCTTTCATTTGCGGCCGGAAACCGGGCTCGACGGGTTCGCTGCGAACCCTGCCAACTTTCAGCCTCGCCTGGTACCCAGGTCACAAAGCTCGTTGGCAGTTGTCAGTCTCATCTGGAAGAAGCGTATTCCTTGTGTTCGGCGGCGATGTTCAAACCGAGTCGTTTCAAGAGGTGATATGCCGTTGGCCACCACGGCTTCCAATCGTCCGATCACGACTCGTCAAACTTTGAGTTAGTCCGTCCTGTAAGCCGCCAAGGTTAGTAATCTTCGCCCGTTGCGCCAAATTGAAGCAACTTAAGCCTACTTACGTCAAGGCGGATCGGAACAATCTGGTCAAGTTCTGCAACTTTTTTTCCTCGAACGACCCGTTGGGTGCGCCGTTGACCAGGCTATGTAACCAGCCGACGCCGCGCGGCAACGGCGATTACATAGCCTGAGACCGCCGGCTAAAGCGCAGTCGGATCGCGACCATCATCAAGCGACGGAACACCATGCGTGTCACGGTCCATGGCGGTTGGTAGACTGGTGCCGCACCCGCACTCCTTCCGCGCATGCCACGTTGCCAAGACTCCAACCTTCGCTTTGCCGCCGTTTGCAACCAGGTGAACTGTATGGCCATTGAACCTTCGCTGGCATTTGCATCCCTGCGTACCTTGGGACGCCACCTGCGCAACCATCGCTTCACTTCCTTGGAACTGACTGAGTTCTTTCTGCACCGCCTTCGCACGCACGGCCCACGACTCAATGCCGTGGTGACGTTGACCGAAGAGTTGGCCCGCGAGCAGGCCAAGCAGGCCGATCGGGAGTTGGCCCAGGGCATCGACCGCGGCCCGCTGCACGGCATTCCGTACGGCGCCAAGGATTTGTTGGCCACGCCCGGCATTCCCACCACCTGGGGTGCCGCGCCGCTGCGAGATCGCATTCTGGAAGGTGAAGCCACCGTTGTTCGCCGTTTGCGGCAAGCCGGTGCCATACTGTGCGCCAAGCTCGCCATGGTCGAGATCGCCGGCGGATTGGGTTACGACCAGGCGGATGCTTCGTTCACGGGCCCCGGTCTGAACCCTTGGGGGCTGGATCGTTGGAGCGGAGGTTCATCCTCGGGCTCTGGCTCGGCCGTGGGCGCCGGACTGGTGCCGCTGGCCATTGGCTCTGAAACCTGGGGATCGATCATGACCCCGGCCGGCTATTGCGGCGTGACCGGATTGCGGCCCACCTATGGTCGTGTCAGCCGGCACGGTGCCATGGCCCTGAGCTGGACCATGGATAAGCTCGGCTGCCTCACCCGGACGGCCGACGATGCCGGCCTGGTCCTCGCGGCGATTGCCGGACACGATCCCAACGATCCCACCTCAGTCCGGCGCGCGTTCGCCTACCGCCGCCGCAAGCCTGCCCGGCGTTGGCGTTTGGCGCGGATCGAAGGCGATGTGCAGCGCGTGCAGCCCGAGGTGAAAGCGGCCTTCGAAAAATCACTCGAGGTGCTGAAAGCCGAGGCCGATGTAGCAACGGTCACGCTGCCTGATCTCCCTTACAGCCTGGTGGCAGGCGTCATCATCAACTGCGAGATGGCGGCCGCCTTTGAAGGCCTGGTGGCCAGCGGCGACATTTGGGAGATGACGGCACCGGAAGATCGAATCGGCGCTCACGCGGCGCAGCTCATTCCAGCAAAGGATTACATCAACGCCCTGCGCATCCGCCGCAAGATCCAGGTGGCGCTCGACCAGTGGCTCCAGCCGTTCGATGCGGTGGTGACCCCCACCTTGGCCACGGTGGCGCCGCCGATCGACCGCGACTTTGCCAGCTATCATCGAGGGTTCAGTGCGACGGCCATCGGGGGCGGCGCCAATGCGGCAGGGATTCCTGCCATCACGGTTCCCAATGGATTTGGCGCGCAGAATTTGCCCACGGCGCTCAAGTTTGTCGGCAGAGCCTTCTCCGAGAATCGCCTGCTCAACCTGGCTCGAACCTATCAGCAGGCGACGACGTGGCATCGCGAAGTGCCTCCACCGTTCAAGACGGCTTAGCACCGGTTGGCCTTGGTAGAGGCTGGCCGTCGGACCAGCCGGGGCGTGCGATCGAAGATCGTCGCTGCATGTCACCCAGGCGTTCGCGCACAGTGCCAGTCGGCTTGTGGGCCCGGTGGAGTACGGGTTGCGATTCTTGCGTGTGGGTTGATCCCTTTATGGCCGCATGCGCAGCGCTGATCCGCTTTGTTTCACGCGGGTCCGCAAATGCCGGCAATGGTGCTAAACAGCGGGCGATGCTTGGTGTCCGCTGGTTCGACAACCGGGCGTTGGCGGCGCTACGATCAATAGAGTCCCACACGCAGGGTCAGCCAGACCACGCCGCCCAGGAAGGCCGCGAGCAAGCCGGCCACCCGAATCAGGTCCATCCGCCGGCGAGTATCGGCTTCTGGAACGCGCCACGTAATGACATCGCCTTCGTGCAAGCGTTCGGCACCACAGCGGGGACAGTTCGTATCGCGATGCCGCATCGTGCCGGCACAGTTCCAGCAAATCCGCTCTCGTCCGATTGCAGCCCGGGCCGCCCCGTTGGCCGAACGGGTCCGTTCGCGCCGGCTCGCCCGGACCTTCTGGCCCAGTAGGCTTGAATCACACATCGTTGCCACGGCAGCACCTCCACAAGAACCCGGCGAACCGGTTGGATGGATCACTCAACCAAGGGCTGAGCGCAAAATCCGCAGCCGCGCTACAGTGTTGGTGAGAGAATGCCGCGTCCTGCATCAACCATCGCTCACAAGCCGGCAAGCCTCGCCGACCCGTTTCGCCGTACCTGGATTTCTCCTACTTGCGCCTTCGGCAGTTCTTTGTGCCAAGTTCAACAAACTCTGGGTTACGATTTCCTACTGTGGAAATGACAAAAACAGGTTTTGACCGATCATGGTTTTCGGAATCGGAACAATTGTCGCAATACATTAACTACAAAGAAGTTGCGATCGTAGTTTCAACCCGAACCGCCCACATTTTCGATGAATCCTTCCCATCCAACCTGGTTTTCCAGGTGATTCGCTTTGTCCGTATTTTCCTATTTATGCCAAAAGTTACGCTCGCAATTATTTTGCGAAGTGCAGATAAGATTGCGCATGTTTCCTGTTTTGTCCAGTCTTTCAGGCGATAGGCGCGGAGTACGGCAAGACCGGCGGCGCAACGCGCAGACATCCGTTCTTGCGACACCACCCTCGGATAGGCAGCCTTCAATCGGCCATGGCCAGCGTGCTCCAATCGAGGACTGGAGCGAAGGTGTCGGCCCCGTGCGCGAGATGGGTGAGCGCGATGAAGTCGGGCAGCCACCGCCGCAGTTCCGCCAGGTTTTGCGGTTGGCTGATGTCGTTCCCTTGAGGCCGCACGTCGTTGAGCACCACGGCGGCGACGCGCAGCCCTCGGCGCAGGCCGGCTTCTAAGGTCAACAGTGTTTGATTGATGACCCCCAGACTGTTGTCGGCCACGACGACCAAGGGAAGCTGAAACTCGGCAGCCAAATCGGCTACCAGGTCCTGCTCACTGATGGGCGAAAGGAAACCTCCGGCGCCCTCGACAATCACCATTTCAAAATCACTCCATGCGGCCAGACCTTGCCGCAGGAGTTGGCGGTTGATCGCACGGCCCTCGGCGGCGGCCGCCAAGTGCGGGGCCAACGGTGGTTCAAAACATTGAGGGCAAACCGCCTCCAGGTCTAAGGGACGCGCGGCCGCTTCCCAGAGCGCCAGCGCGTCGTCGGCGATCAGGATGCCTTGCTCGCGGCGGCAACCGCTGGCCGCCGGTTTGTACACACCCACCCGATGCCCACGTGCCACCAACCATCGGGCAATCCGTGCCGCCACGTGCGTCTTGCCGACTTCGGTGTTGGTGCCGGTGATGAACAGACCCGTGGGCATCGTCGTGATGGCGTTTTACAGGCTCGTGGGGGATGAATCGGCGCTTGCCCACGACTGCGGATTTTACGACCCGCTACCGCGCCGGTGGGGGCGGAAGCGCCGGGGGCCCCTGGCTGCCAGCAGACGGGGCCGGCGCGTTCACCTGAGCCACGATCGCGCTGCGCAACCGGGCCAGCGCTGCTTGAAACTCGGGCATTTGAGCCACGGCGCGATACTGCGGATTCTCGGCGACCGTCTGGTAGGCTTGCAAGGCCCGCCCGAGAGCTTCCACGCTGGGCGGGGGACCATCAGCGAAGACCTCCGGCGGTAATGCCAGATAACGTCGCCAGGCGTCGTCCAACCGGCCTTCGAGTTGCTTCCACGACGCGGCCAGTTGCTGGCGCGCGGCCAGGGCCGCGTCGGCCGGATTGGCCGGCACCAACACGGAACGGTCGGCGGGGACTGCATCGGTCGGCATGGTGGGGGCCGGAATCACCGCGGCTTCGGCCGGTTCCATTTGCGAGACCGCTGCAACCAGTTGCTGCAGTTGCACGGCTTCGGCCGGTTCACCCCGGGCGTAGTAGATTTGGGTTGCGGCGGAATCGGCCTTGAGCGATGCGCCGTCGAGCGACACTCCGGCAAACAGGCCGCGGTTACGCGAGTACGAGAAGATTTCGGCCTTGAGCTGCAAGTCGGTTCCCACTTCGGCACGGCGTCCGACGGGGCCGGCGGCAACCGCGGCGTCGGCACCCAAGGTGATCTTGCCGCGCATCATGGCATCGACCGTTTCGCGGTTGCGGAACACCAGCACCACATCGGTCGATTGGGCACCCGCTTGAAAGCCGATGCTGCCGCCGGTAAGCGAGACGAATTGCGGAGGTCCCCAGGCACCTTGCGCGTCGCGAACCAGGATCACGCCGTTGCCGTGCCGCACGCCGGCAATCAGCCCAATCTTGATCACGTTGGGGACAATGGCCACCGCTTGGGCGTGGGTGAGCAGCGCGTGGGGGATGCCGCGGTCGGGGATGGCGGTTACGTCGGTCAAGACCTGCGTGGCGGCTTGCACCGTCGCTGCCTGGGGCGAAACCACTGCCGGCATGGCGGCCGGATACGGCCCCCGGTAGGGCTCGACGGTTGGGGACTGAAAATCCTGCGCGGCACCGGGTGCCGCCGCCAGCGCCAACAGGCCTGCCGTCAGCGCGGTCCGCAACGTGCGTGCGAGCATGGATCCTTCCTTCTCGTTGGAGGTGCGCCGCCGATGGCGCCGCGGCACACAGGCCGTAGCCAGCAGGGCGATCCGCGGCGGTGGCCCTACGCCAGGGGGCGTGGAAGGCATCCTACGAACAACGGCACCTTGGAGCAATGCCGCCCAGAGGGACTGCGCGTCCATGCTAGCAGAACGAACGCTGCACGGCTGGTGCCTGAAGAAGTGGCCGTGAAGAAGCATTTGCGCCGCGAAGCGCGGCCCGCGCGAATACGGAAATTCTAGGACGCGCGGGCGGCGCTGGATCGATGCCGCGGCCGAATCAAGCCGCGCGCAGGATGGATTGCGCCGGCGAGCTGACCCGGGGAGCAAGCCGGCGATCGGCAAACTGACGGATGGTCTGGACGTGGGCCCAGTGCTGGTGGCGGTGCCGGGTCAACTCGAGCATGGCCTGTCGAAACGCGGCTTCCAGCGGCTGGTTGGTGTTGGCGCCAGCCAGGTCGCAAACCAGGTGGGCCATGCCTTCGCCGGCCGCCTTCGCCAACGCTTTACGGATCGCACGGACCGTCTGCCCCGGTTGCCATTGCGCGACGACCGGCGCGGTGCAGACCCCGTAGCGGATCACCTGGGCAGAGGCCGCCGCGGGAGCCGCCTTCAACCGCAGCAGCCTGGCCCTGGTGGGCGCCGGTGGAATCCGCACCGCGTTGATGCCGTGCTTGACAAGCAAGTCGGTGTGGGCCGTCAGAGGAAACTCGCCCCATGCCAGGGTGGTCACCGTAACGCCCTGGTCTTGGGCGAGTCGCAGTTGCGACCGCAGCGTTTGTGCGAAGGCCGGCCGGCCCGCCTCGGGACGCCCCCAGGAAGCGTCCACGCGTAACGCCACTTCGTGCCGATCGGAGAGCAGCGACTGCACCGGCCCTGCCTGGGCCAGGTCGAGCAAGGTGATGGTTACCGGATCTTGGCAACCGGCCAACTCGCGCGCGAGGGATTGCAACCAAGGATGCGACGTGGACGCGCCGTCGCTGAGTGCAGGGAGATCGATGCTGCAGATCAAGATTGCATCGCGCATGCTGCCTGCCATGGTTGGCCTCCTTGCTACGTTCGGTGCTGTTCCTCCCGAGTCGCTCGCCACCCAAACCTTGCCAGCGTCTCCAGGGAGGTTGCCGCTGGTCCCGGCCGTTCCTGACCAGTACTGCCCAACTGTCTGGTCAACGTCGGACAGTTGTTGCGGCTCTCGCCTTGGGTATGTTCGGCAAGACTGACAGCATGGCTATAGGTAAAACAGGTAGAGGGCAGGCTTGGCGCGGAATGGGCGGTTCTGCCGGATGCAACAGTTGACGCGGTTGTGCCGAAGCCGCGGCGATTGGTCTTGCAGCCCTCACAATCTAAGATTCTGTGGTTGCCGCTCCGATGCCGCGGCGGTCGTGCTGCGCGCCTTCCGTTGTTGAAGCGGAAGCGAATTCATGGTTGAATCGCGCGGCGGGTGCCTCCGGTAATCTCGGCATTGGCGCCCCACCGCATCGCGGGTAGGTACCGGGAGCGGCCCGCCGCCTCGAGTCGCGATGAAGTTATCTCCCCCCAGTTCGGAGCGCAATCTCGCATGAGCCAGCCAACCGATTCGTCGTCCAAGCCGCAATCGCCGCAGAGCAGCGGGTTGGGGTTCTTCATGGTCTTGATGGTGCTGGCCGCTGGGCTGGTGGGCTGGTATGTCGTGCGCCCGATGCTCAACGGCGGGGGCGGCGACGTGGTACCGGCAACCAGCGCCGAGACACTGCCCGACCTGCACTTGGTACCGCTCACCGCAGGCTCGTCGCAAGTTACGCTCCCGGACACAACCGGTAAGGTGGTGCTGTTGAACTTTTGGGGAACCTGGTGCGGGCCGTGCCGCGCCGAATTTCCCGACATCGTCGCGCTCGAGCGGAAGTATCGCGACAATCAGGGAGTGCTGATCTTGCCGGTCAGTTGCGGAAGCAGCATGCGCGAGGACATCGCGCAGTTGCGCGCCGAAACGGAGGCGTTCCTGAAGAAGTACGATGCAGACATGCCCAACTATGCCGACCCAGGGTTGGCCACCCGCAAGGCCGTCAACGAGATCGTGGGATTCCAAGGCTATCCCACCACGGTGCTGCTCGATGGCGAACACCGCATTCGGCGTACCTGGGTTGGTCAGGCGTCGCAGCGCGAGTTGACCAGCGGCATCGACGCGCTGCTGAGCGAGAAGTAGCAGCGTCCGTCCGCGCGGACGAAGCGATCGATCCACGGCAGGTTACGAACCGGGGCACGGCTGTGGTCGAAGCGATGACGAGCGCGAGGAAAGCAGCGCCGATCCCTGGCCCGCCGTTCAATCACCCGGGTGGATGACCACCATCTTGGTTTCGGTCATTTCGGCGATGGCATAGCGCGGGCCTTCTTTGCCCAGACCGCTGTCCTTGAGGCCGCCGTAAGGCATCAGGTCAGCCCGCCATTGCGGTCCCCAGTTCACGTGGATATTGCCCGAGTCGACTTCCTGCGCGAATCGCAGCGCCCAGTCGATGTTCTGAGTGAAGATGGCCGCGCTCAGGCCGTATCGGGTATCGTTGGCCAGGCGGATGGCTTCGTCGATGTGGCTCGCTCGGGTGACGCCTACGGCCGGGCCGAAGACTTCGTCGCAACTGATCCGCATGGACGGTTTGACGTCGGCCAACAGTGCCGGTTCCATCAGGGCGCCTTGCCGGCTGCCGCCGGTGATCAGTCGCGCCCCGTCGGCAACGGCTTCTTCGATCCACTTCCCCACCCGCTGCGCGTCGCGCTCGCGGATCATGGGTCCCATCCTGGTGGTTTCTTGAAGCTGGTTGCCCACAGTCAACTCGGCCACGCGCGGCTGGAGTGCCTCGAGCAGCGAGTCGTACACACCATCCAAGGCGATGACCCGCTGCGCGGAGATGCAGACTTGTCCGGCGTTGGCGTAACCGGTTGTTACCGTGGCGTGGACCACCTTGTTCAGGTCGGCATCGGGCATCACGATCAGCGGGCTGTTGGAGCCCAGTTCCATCGTCACCCGCTTGAGGCCCGCCATCTGGCAAATGCGTTCGCCGACATCGCGGCTGCCCGTGAAACTGATCTTGCGCACCCGGTTATCGCGGCAGAGGGCCTCGCCGATCTCGCCGCCTGGCCCGGTCACGCAGGCGATGGCCAGCGGCGGCAGTCCGCAGTCCAGCAAAATCTCCACCAGCTTCAAGGCCGAGAGCGGCGTATCGCTGGCCGGCTTGACGATCACGGCATTGTCCGCGGCCAGGGCCGGGCCAACCTTGTGGGCCACCAGGTTCAGCGGAAAGTTGAACGGCGTGATCGCGGTCACCACGCCGCAGGGCACGCGGAGGGTGAACCCCAGCCGGCGCCCGCCCCCGGAGGCCCCGTCCAGCGGCAGGACCTCGCCGCCGATCCGCTTGGCTTCCTCGGCCGAGAGTTCCATCGTTTCGGCCGCCCGGGCGACTTCTACCTTGGCCTCGGCCAGAATCTTGCCTTCCTCCAGGCTGATGGTCCGTGCCAGGTCTTCCGCCCGCTCGCGCATCAAGTCGGCAGCGCAGCGCAGGATTTCAAACCGCTGGTAACCGGTGAGGCCGCGCATCAGCTTGGCGCCCTCGACGGCTCCCCCGATGGCCGCATCCACGTCGCCCGCATCGCCCCGGGGAACCGTGTCGATGACGGCGCCGTCGAAAGGGTTGATGACTTCGATCTTCTCCGGCTTGTCGAGCCATTGGCCGCGGATGAACATCTGCATGGGTATGCCCTTGGGACGTGGATCGATCGGGGAGAGAAGCAACCGGAGAACGCGGCGGCTGAACCACCGCCCCCCCGACAAGGCCCACATTATAGCGCTGCCCGAGGGCCTAATGTAGGGTTCACTCCGCGGACCGACCTGCATTGGGGCCCGCGCGCATGGGTGGCGCCCCAGCGCCCCCCATTCGACGAAATTCACACTCGTCTTGCGCGGCCGAAACGGCGGCCTATCCGCTGACCAGGTTCTTCATTTCGCGCACGGCCTGCTGCATGCCGACCATCACGGCCCGGGAGATGATGCTGTGCCCGATGTTCAATTCGTCCATGTCTGCGATGCGGGCGATGGGCAGCACGTTGCGGTAATTGAGACCGTGCCCGGCGTGCAGTGTCAGGCCGGCCTGGCGGATGGCGGTGGCCGCCTTGACAATCTGCTCCAGTTCCTGTGGCTGGTGTGGCTGGTGATCGGCCAGGGCGTACTTGCCGGTGTGGATTTCGACCGCGTCGGCTTTGAGTTCAGCGGCGGCTTCGATCTGGGCCAGGTCGGGATCGAGAAACAGGCTGACGACAATTCCCGCGTCGCGCAGCCGGGCAATGGCGTCGGCCACACGCTGCTTCTGGCCGAGGACGTCCAGCCCGCCCTCGGTAGTTACTTCGTCGCGCCGCTCCGGCACGAGCGTGGCCTGGGTGGGCCGGACGTCGCAGGCGATCTTCAGCACCTCGTCTTCGGCCGCCAGTTCCAGGTTCAGCTTGACGGTGACGGTTTCGCGGAGCAGGGTCAGATCACGGTCCTGGATATGCCGGCGGTCCTCCCGGAGGTGGAGCGTGATGCCATCGGCCCCGCCAAGCTCGGCCAGGGCGGCCGCCCAAACGGGATCGGGTTCGTAGGTCTTGCGGGCTTGCCGAATGGTGGCCACGTGATCGATGTTGACGCCTAGCTTTGCCATCGAAAGTAGAAGGGTTGGAAGGATTGCAGGGTGCCCAGGGTCCGTCCCCCCTACGACGCCGAACATGCGCCGCGGGTTCGGTCCGCGCCGCCCGGTTGGTGTGCCAAGCCAGCGCTGCACCCATCTTCCCGCTTTACGGGGCCGTTGCCTAGTACCCCCGAGGGCAGTCGGCAGGCGGCCATCGGAACCGCCCCGGCAGGTCAATCGGGGGCTGCCTCGCCCACGAACGTCACTGGGCAAGGCAGCCCTCCGGCCTTGAACCGGGCGATCAATCGCTCCAGCTCCTGTTCCGAAAAGTTTCCTTCGATCGTGAGGTCCTGCTGGATCACGGCATTGATGGTGGGCGCGCTCAGGACTCGGCCTTCGTACACAATCGCCAGGTGGAAAAACCTTGGATACGAGTCGTCGCCAAGGGGCTGGTAACGTTGGGTGAGCCGCACCATCCGTTGCCCGCCCGCCTCGGTCAGTGTCATCAGGGCCGCGGGGCGGCCCTGCGCATCCGGCGCGACCGTGGCCTTCTCGACGTGCTCTCCGGAAACGTCATACAGTTCGACGACCAGCAACATTTGGAGGATCGAGGATTCGCCATCTGGACTGGGCCGCTCGCGCGTAATCGCAGGGAATTGGCCCTCGGCGAGCTCGTGCGCCATGGCGGGGCTCGCGGGAACCCAGCGGGCGATCAGCCTGCCACGTTCGTTGTAGACTTCATCCCCTTCGGTCGCTTGGGCGGCCTGGACGATCGCCGCGTGTTGCGCGGGATCGGCCACAACCTGAAGTTGGAGCGAAGCGTACTTTTCCAACACGTTCCGCACGCGCGGAATCTCGTCGCGATCGGCCGGCTGGAAGGCGACGGCGATCTGCCCGTCGTCTGCGGATGTGACGGTCCCCGAGACCGGCAACCTATCGCGCAGCACTCGCACGGTATGCTTCAGGATTTCATCCCGGCGTGCCGGCTCGGTTTCCTCTGGCACCTCGACCTGGTAGAGAAGGGTCACGGTAGGCTGGCTGGCTGGTTCCCCGCAACCGGCCAACAGCACAAGCCAGGGAATGAACGCGGACGCCATCCAACGTTGCGCAGACTGGCGTCCTTGGCCCCGATACATGATGCTCCCCCCTTGAATCGCTCCGAGATGGTTGTCGGCCAGACTGGCCCGCTGAGCGGGTAGGCCGCGCAGGCCGGTTGTTGCGCAGCGCCTAATGCAATCCTACTATACCCTCGCGGCGCGGCGCTCGGAGTGCGTCCACATGGAGCCTCCGGTGTGCTGGAACGGGGGCCTAGGCTACCGGGCGTTCTTGTTGGTGGCGCTGGCGATCGGCGGCAATTCCCGCTCTCGAATGCGGCCCCGAGGGTCGGCCTGCCAGATGTGATTGGAAGCGATGTCCAGGCAGGTCAGCCAACCGCCGCCGTAGATACAGGTATCGATACAGACGTGGTGCCCGGCGTTGTAAGGCACTCCCGAATGCTGCGCCGTATGGCCACAGACCACGCGCTTGCCAGAAAAGTGCGGCCGCAGCGAGTTGGGCGCGAAGAAGCTCCAACACAGGTCGTACACGTTCTGCTGTTCGAGCGGTAGATGAGGATCGACGCCCGCGTGGACAAAGATCGTGTCGTCCGTCTCGTACCACCGGCGGCAGTCATGCTCGATGAACTGCCAATGCTCGGCGGGCACATCGTCCAGCCCGCCGGGTTCGCTGCTGTGCGTGTACGAGGCCAGCGTCTCGTGGCCGCCGACCTGGAGCCATAGCTCGTAGTCGCAATGCCGGGCATCGAGCATGATCAGCTCATGGTTACCTTGCAGCGGGATCAGCCGGCCGCGGCGTTGCCAGTCCATCAGCAGTTCGATCACGCCCCGGGAATTGGGTCCCCGGTCCACGCAATCGCCCAGCGTAATGACGAGGTCATCGGGCTGAGGATCGACGGCGGCCAACAACGCCTCCAGGGCAGTAAGGTGTCCGTGGATATCGCCGATGGCCAGATACCGCATGTCGATCGCCGTTCTTCCGCTGCGAACCGGGCGCGGATTGGATGGTGGCCGTAAGGCCGGTTGGTGTCCCCTGTGCCGCACGACCAGACCGCGGAGCATCCTTCTCCGAGGGCCGCGGGGCACGCGGATACTGCTCGTGGCATGCCGCCCGTCCGGTAGCGCAAGGCGTAGGTATGGCCCTGCCTGCGGGGGGATGAAAATCGTCGTATCTCTGGACTATATCAAAAGTAACGGTTTCACGTGAAACCGTTTGACAACATATTTGCAGCTTGGAGCGTCCCGCACGCCTGGCCCAGCACGGTCGCCTGGGCAATACTAGAGGCTTCCGCCGGCCGTTGCCGTTGCATCAAACGTGGCAGATTGTGGAATCAAGCGGTTCGCGCGAATCGGCCCCGTTCGGCTAGTCTCAGGCTTTTTTCACGTGAAACGAGTTTAGGTAAGAGGCGCAGAAGCGGTTGTGTTTCCCGTGAAACTCGGTAAGCTGCGCTGGTGCCCGCCGGCCGGCTCCCTCTCCGGGCAGCAGTTCACCCGCCGCACTGGCTCTCCCCTGATGACACCAGGCGAGGCTTTGAGCCGCGTTGTCTTTGGTGCCGTGGCCGAGTGTCCGCTTGCCGGTTAGACCCTGACCTCGGCCGTGGTCAGCAGGTCCTGGGCGTAGCGGCGCCGGATGGGTTCGACGACTTCTGCGATGAACTCGTTCACTTGCTCCGGAGCCCGGCCGACGTACTGGCTCGGCTCCAGGATGGTAGAGAGGTCGATTCCCTGGAACCCCGGATCGGCGGCCAGCCGCTGAAGCAGGTCGTTGGGTTTGCCTTCCTCCTTCACCACGCGACCGGCGTCCTGGCTGTGTTGCCGGATGCGTTCGTGCAGGTCCTGGCGATCGCCGCCGCGCTGCCGCACGGCCTCCATCAAGATGTTCTCGGTGGCCATGAACGGCAGTTCCTCCGCGAGGTGCCTGGCGATGACTTGCGGATAGACCACCAGCCCCGACGCCACGTTCTGATACAGGATCAGAATCGCGTCGACCGCCAGGAACGCCTGCGGCAATGTGAGGCGGCGGTTGGCGCTATCGTCGAGGGTCCGCTCCAGCCACTGGGTCGAAGCCGTTTGGGCCGTGCTCGATTCCAGGCTGCTCACAAACCTGGCCAGCCCACAGATGCGTTCGGACCGCATGGGGTTGCGTTTGTACGCCATGGCCGACGAGCCGATCTGTTCCTTTTCAAAGGGCTCTTCGATCTCCTTGCGGCTTTGCAGAATTCGCAGATCCGTGGCTGCCTTGGCCGCGCTTTGGGCGATGCCCGAGAGTGCGTTGAGAACCTGCGAATCGACCTTGCGAGGGTAAGTCTGGCCGGTCACGGCGTAGCTGTGTGGCAACCCCAGCTTCTGGCAAACAAGCATTTCCAACTGGCGGACCTTCTCGTGGTCGCCGTCAAGCAGCTTGAGGAAGCTGGCCTGCGTGCCGGTGGTTCCCTTAAGGCCGCGCAGCCGGAGCGTTTCCAGCCGGTGTTCGATCTCCTCCAGGTCGAGCACCAGGTCGTAGGCCCACAGGCAGGCCCGCTTGCCAACCGTGGTGGGCTGGGCCGGCTGCAGGTGGGTGAACCCCAGGCAGGGAAGATCGCGGTACTGCCCAGCGAAGGCGGCCAGGCGATCGATCACTGCTACCAACCGGGAGCGGACCATCTGGAGCGCCTCGCGGATCAGCAGCAGATCGGTATTGTCGGTGACAAAGCAACTGGTCGCGCCCAGGTGGATGATGGGCCGGGCCTTGGGGCAGGCGTCGCCGTAGGTGTGCACGTGGGCCATCACGTCGTGCCGCAACCGCCGCTCGTGCGCCTCGGCCGCCGCGAAGTCGATTTCATCAGCCGCCGCCCGAAGCTCAGCCAATTGCTCCTCGGTGATCGGCAACCCCAGTTCGGCTTCGGCTTCGGCCAGTGCAATCCAGAGCCGCCGCCAGGTGCTGAACTTCCGCTGCGAGCCCCACAGCCGGCTCATGGCTTCTGAAGCGTAACGGCTGATCAGAGGGTTTTCGTAGTGATCGTGCGACATGCCGGCGGGGAGCAACTTGGAGGAGCGGGGAGCAGGAACCAACGAATCGGCGGCCGCCTTGGGCCGCCTCTCGAACTATACCGGCATCACCCTGAACGCAGAAGGGCCCCGCCCGGGTGTCACGACTTTGCGTGCCGTGCGTATCGTGAACCAGGTTTGATCCGCACCGCGCGCGCCACGGTCAAAGTGTGTTACGGCTCTTTGAGCGCTCAGTGAGCCGTGCGCGGCGGCCGCAGGTCTGCGATCCAACGAGCCAGGTCCTCCCAAGGTTGTTTTCTTGACAACCCCCCCTCGGGGAGTTTCAGATTGGAGCGCCCCACACGCCGCGACTCGCTGGTGTCCACGGTGATGTGAGCCGTGCGATGCAGCCACCGCACTTGATCTTCCACCCGTCCGCGGTGCAGCGAGCCGCGCCTGCCAGGAACGAGGCGAACACACACGGTGGCAGACTGTGCCGGAACATCGTACCCGTCCGTACAACCAACTTCATTTCGCGGGGAAGCTCTCGATGAATCGTCATCTGATCGGAACATTGTCGCCGTTGGCCGTGGGGCTGGGACTGGGACTGGTTTTCGCCACGGTCGCCGTCGGCGGTGAAGGCATCCGCATCGATGAGACTCCCGAACGCATCACCATCGAAACCCCGGAGCTGAAAGCGGGCGTCCGCAAGGAAGGGTACGTCACCGGGATCGAAGGCGGCTCGATGCTGGACCGCAAGACCGGGTTTCGCGATGCGGGCTTCGGCCTGGACATCGTCGATTGGATCATGGAAGACGGCAGCGACCTGGCCTACCGCGATCAGCTCGACCCGGAACTGGTGTACCAGTTCAACAACGCCTACCACGGCAGCCGAGCCAAGCGGAGCATCGAAGGCCCGCAGATCTGCACCAAGGCCCGCAAGCTCGATCCGCAGGTGATCCGCGGGAAGGATTTCGTGGCCGTGACGATGCAGTACCGCTACACGACAGCGGCGCCAGGCAAGAAGTCCGGTTCGCTCTGGGAGCAGCGGATCGTGTTCCCGGCCGGCAAGCGGTATTTCATCTCCACCGACCGCGTGACGACCAACAACGCCGGCGAGCTATTCCAGCGGCTCGACATGCCAGGCCACATCAAGCACCAGGGCGGCGACACCTTCAGCGAAGTGTACCTGAGTTACCATGGCCGGATTCCGGCGAGCGAGTTTGCCGAGAACTTCCCGCCCGAGGCCCGGTTCCACTACCGCCGCGACTCAGGCAAGGTGCCCGAGCGGTTCATCCGCGCCTACCGGTTGCGGGATCCCAAGACGGGCCAGGCCGGCCCTTGGCTGGCCGGCATGACGCTCGAACCGTCGGTGGTTCACGAGGCGTGGTGCCACCAGCGCGGCTACGTGTGCATGATCGAGGAGTACGGCGGGTGGCCGGTTCAAGCTGGCGACACGTTTAGCGCTGCGTTCATCGTGGGCTACTTCGACAGCATCGAGGAGATGCACCGGGTCTACGATGAACACCGCGGCCACACCAGCCTGGAAGTCAGTGAAGGCGGCTGGCGGCTCGTGAAGTGACAAACGCATCGTGAGAAACGGAGGGCACGCAGGGATTCAGCGCCTGCTGCCTGCGACACGCGCACCCATTGTCTGTGCGCACTCACCGCCTACGCCTCGTCGTTCCGAGGGCGGCGTCTAAACGCACCTGGCAGCGGACGCGCGCCGCGCTTGGTCGCTGCCCAAGCGCCCTGGCTCACCGGCGGCGTTTCAACTTTCGTCGAGCACTTCCGCTTCGCGGGCCTTGGCCAGTTCGTTGGCCTGGTTCTCGAACTTCTTGGTCAGTTCCTGGATGTCTTCCTTGGCCGACTTGCAATCGTCTTCGCTGAGCAGCTTTTCTTTTTCTTCCTGCTCGCAACTCTTGTTGGCGTCGCGGCGGATGTTGCGGATGGAGATTTTCGCTTCCTCGGCCAACTCCTTGATCCGCGCGACCATTTTCTTGCGGACCTCGGTGGACAGGGGCGGCACGATCAGCCGGATCACCTTGCCGTCGTTGATCGGGTTGAACCCCAGGTCGCTGGCCTGGATCGCCTTCTCGATGTCCTTGAGGATGCTGGGATCGTAAGGACGAAT
>CAZEEG010000008.1:0-2757 GCA_964511065.1 uncultured Pirellulales bacterium
TGGTGACCGACGATCCGGGCGTCCATCACTATCAGATGGAAGTTGCCGGCCGGTTCGCCAACACCATCTGGTACGACGAGTGCTCCGACGGCCGCGGTTATGCTCACTGGGGTATTGCCGGCACGGTGGCCTTTCCCGATGGCGAAGCCGGCCCCCGCAACCAGGCCCGCATCAGGACACGTCCTGAAGCCCAAACCAGCCGCCGCTGGATCGACACCGGCCAGATTGTCGGTGCCGATATGTACGAACTGATCGGCCTGGAGGGCGTGCTCAACTTGGGCCCGTTGCAGTGGGTGAGCGAGTATCAGCACCTATTTGTGCAGCGAGAATTCGGCGGGCCGGACGTTCAGTTCGGCGGCGTGTACACCTACGTGTCGTACTTCCTGACCGGCGAACACATCCCCTGGGATCGGACTTCCGGCACCATTGGCCGCGTGAAACCGTTCGAGAATTTCTTCCTCGTCCGCACCTGCGACGGTAGCTGGGGAAGCGGCTGGGGAGCCTGGCAAGTCGCCTGCCGGTACTCCTTTGGCGACTTCACCGACGGCGACATCCACGGCGGTATCGGCAGCAGCGTCAACTTCGGCCTGAACTGGTGGTGGACGTCGCATAGCCGTATGCAGTTCAACTACATCTACGGGCGCATCCACGACCGGTACGACCAGAACATCAGTTCCAGCACAGGGCTGCCCAGCGGAAATATCGGGCCAACCGAGGGCGATTACCACATTGTCGGCCTGCGGTTCATGCTCGACTGGTAACGGCGGCACACCGCGCTGTAGGCGCGGCGCGGCCTTCACCGGCAACGAAGCGCCAGACACGATATAAGGAATTGGAGCATGCTGCGGATCCTGCTGTGTGCTGCCGCGCTAGCCGCGGTGTGTGGCTCTCACGTGAGCATCGCAGCCGACGAATCCAGCCCGGCCAACAAGCGGCCTTGCTGCCCTCCCCAATGCCCCAACTGCAAGGCGTATTGCAAGTTTGAAATGGTGGATGGCAAGGAAGAAAAATCCTGCTGGTGTGTGGAGCGCAAGGCGATTTGCATTCCGAGGATCACGTTCCCTTGGCAAAAATGCTGCGAACCCAAGTGCGGCCGGGTCAAGTGGGTGAAGGTCTTGAAGGAGATGACGTACGAGTGCGATCGCTGCCAATGCAAATGGACTGTGGTGGAAGAGCCCTGCCCTGCCTGTTGCGACGAAACCGGCGGCTCACACGAATCCCCACCAGGTGAGGCCCGCGAGGCCGTGGTCCGCCGCCTGCCCAGGCTCCTGAAATAGCCGCCGGGCGGCGCTTCTCATACCCTGCGGCGAACAACCACGGGGCCGCGGCCGACTCCGCCGTTTTGCGGCTTGATCGGCCCCCGGCAGGTATGCTCTGCTCTGGTCCGCCCGCAGACGCGAGATGCCCGCCCGGCGTTTTTACGGCTTGATCCGTGCCGAACCTTTGTGGCAGGATCGAGTCCACTCCCCGTTCCCCCCCATCCACCCGCGAGAAATGTTGTGACCCGACCGCTCAGGTTAGGAACCCGAGGCAGCAAGCTGGCCCAGTGGCAAGCCAATCACGTAGCCGGCAGGCTCCAGCAAGCCGGCTGTTCGGTTGAAATCGTGTTGATCTCCACCATCGGCGATCAGCGCCAGCAGGAGCCGATTGCCGATGTCGGCCAAGGTGTATTCACCAAGGAGATTCAGCGGGCCTTGCTCGATGGGCAGGTGGACTTGGCCGTCCACAGCCTCAAGGACCTGCCAACCGAGCCAACCCCGGGGCTGTCGCTGGCGGCCGTGCCGCGGCGGGCCGCCGTGGGCGATGCCCTGCTCAGCCGCCAGGGGCAAACCTTCGAGCAACTGCCGCAAGGCGCCGTCGTCGGCACCGGCAGTAGCCGCCGCCGGGCCCAGTTGTGGTATCGCCGCCCGGACCTGGTGCTGCACGATCTTCGCGGCAATGTCGATACCCGCATTCGCAAGCTGCAAGAGGGCCAGTTCGACGCGATCATCCTGGCCGAAGCCGGCCTGACGCGGCTCGGCCTGCACGAACACATCACCGAAGTGCTGCCGCTACAGTGGTACCTTCCGGCTGTTGGACAAGGGGCCCTGGGAATCGAAATCCGCGAGGACGACGCCACCACCCGCCAGGCGGTCGCCGTGCTGGACGATGCCGACACCCATGCGGCAGTGACTGCGGAAAGAGCGCTGCTGGCCGGACTCCGGGCGGGTTGCCTGGCTCCGGTGGGGGCGTGGGCCCGCATGGTGGAAGGCCAGTTGGTGCTGGAGGCCGTGGTGCTGAGCATCGACGGCCGCCAGCGGCTGACCGCTACGAAGCAGGGACCGCCAGAGAACGCCGCTTCCTTGGGCCAGCAGGCGGCCGAAGAACTGATCGCGGCCGGGGCCACGGCATTGATCCAAGATGCCCGGCGATAACGCCTTGGGCGGCACACGGCGAAGCCCACAGGTCAACGCGCCATTCCCCCCGTTGCCCGTTGCAACGGCCCTATGGTACGCTTGCCACTTGTTTTTCGGCCACGGGTCGGCCGTAGCGCGCGTGGCGTTGACAGCGGCCCCCCGTCGCAACCTTGTAGTCCCCCCGCTCAAGTGGGCTAGCGATGCGTTTTTTTTTCGGGTTCAGGGCGATGTTTCTGGTGTGGTTCAGTAGGGAGGCCGCACAGCGGATCAAGGCGGCCGTGGACGAATGGGAGGGCGCGCTGCCAGCTCCGCAGCCTTCTCCCGCGGCCGAGGCAAAACCGTCCCCAACCAAGCCAGCCGC
>CAZEEG010000008.1:2857-80090 GCA_964511065.1 uncultured Pirellulales bacterium
CCGCCTCCGACTCCATCTAAGCCGGCCCCGCCCAAGCCAACTCGTAGCGAAGCCCTCACGCTGCTGGCGGCCTTGCAGCGGGAAGCTCGGTTTGTCGACCTGGTACAGGAGCCGCTCGACGGGTACAGCGACGCCCAAGTGGGCGCGGCCGCCCGCGACGTACTCCGCGATTGCTACAAAGTGGTGAAGCGGATGTTCGACCTTAAACCCGTAGCAACCCAGGAAGAAGGCAGCGATATGGACGTGCCCGCGGGTTTCGACGCCGGCCGCATTCGACTCACGGGCAACGTCACGGGCGACCCGCCGTTCCGCGGCAAACTGGTGCATCACGGCTGGGAGGCCAGCCACGTGCAGTTGCCGGAATGGTCGGGCAGCGAAGCGGCATCGCGCGTGGTCGCCCCGGCCGAGGTCGAGTTGAAATAATTCGCACGCGGCAGCGCCACCGGGGGCGCGGCCCCCTCCCCCCCAAGCATCCTCTCCAGCAACCACCAACATGCCCCACGCAAAGGCAAACGACGTGTCTGCCGAAGTTCCCTACGACGTGGTGATCGGCTTGGAAGTCCACGTCCAACTGCTCACCCAGACCAAGCTGTTCTGTGGATGCAGCACGGCATTTGGCGCCCCGCCCAATACACAGACCTGCCCCGTGTGTTTGGGTTTGCCGGGTGCGTTGCCGGTGATGAACCGCGAGGCGTTTGAATTGGCGCTGCGCACCGCCGCCGCCTTGAACTGCCGCCTGGCGCCGTACACCAAGTGGGACCGCAAGCAGTACTACTATCCCGACTTGCCCAAGGGCTACCAGATCAGCCAGTACGACCTGCCGTTTTCATCGGATGGTTCGCTGACCATCTTCGATGCCAAGGGCCGGTTTAAGCCGCGGCCCATTCGTATCCAACGGGTGCATCTGGAAGAGGATGCTGGCAAGAGCATGCACGACGAACAAGCCGGCCGGGCCGATAGCCGCATCGACTTGAACCGCGCCGGCACGCCGCTGTTGGAGATCGTCAGCCAGCCCGACCTTCGCTCCCCCGCCGAGGCTAAGGCGTATCTCACAGAACTGAAGCTGCTGCTGACCTACTTGGGCGTTTCCGACTGCAACATGCAGGAGGGCAGCCTGCGCGTCGATGCCAACGTGAACCTGCACGTCCACACCGCAGAGGGCGTTGTGCCCACCCCGATTGTGGAAGTGAAGAACATGAACAGCTTCCGCGCGGTCGAGCGAGGGATCGCCTACGAAGCCCAGCGGCAGTACCAGGTTTTTCAGGAAACCGGGCGGCGGTTGGGCGATGTGCCGAAGCAAACGCGCGGCTGGGACGAAGAAGCAGGCGTTACCCGGGCCCAGCGCGAGAAGGAAGAATCCAGCGACTACCGCTACTTCCCCGATCCTGACCTGGTACCCGTCACCGTCAGCGAAGCCAAGATGCAGCAGGTTCGCGAACAGCTAGGCGAGTTGCCCGCCGCGCTGCGGCAGCGGCTCGAAACCGATTACGGCATCACCCCGTACGATGCCGACGTGCTGGTGAACCAGGGCCGGGCCGTGGTGGACTATTACCTCGAACTGGCCCAGCGCTGCGGCGACGGCAAACTGGCCGCCAACTGGATGCAGCAGGACGTGATGCGAACGCTCAACGAGCGCGGCATCGACATCGACCAGTTCCCGATTTCCGCCGGCCGCCTGGCTGACCTGCTTTCGCTCATCAGTGCAGGCAGCCTGCCAGCGACCCGAGCCCGCGAAGTCTTTGAGCGGCTGCTCACCAGCGATGAATCGGCCGCCGAAGCCGTAGCCTCCCTGGGCATCGAAAAGGTGGACCAGTCCGAGTTGGAGTCGCTTTGCCGGCAGTTGATCGAAGAGAACCCCAAGCTGGTGGCCGACATCAAAGCCGGCAAGATGAAAGCCGCGGGAGCGTTCATCGGGGCCGCGAAAAAGAAGAATCCCAACATCGATCCGGTCCAGGTCAAGGACCTCTGCCTGCAGATGATCACCGCCGAAGGTCTATAGCACCGAGCGGTAAACCGTGCCCAGTCGGATGCCACGGCCCTACGAGCCGGGGGTGATCCCTTCCGGAGGTCCGGCTATTGCCGGACGCAAACGGGGGTTGAATGGGTTAAAACCATCGAATCCCAAGCCAAATGCATATGCGCCGATTCGCGGCCGGTGGAACCGGCCCTACGACAGGGCGGCTTCGCGGGGGGCCTTATGGCGTCACGATCGGGAAGCCGCCCAGCGTTTGCAAACGGCGTTGGAAACGATGCTGCGGTACCAGACGCAGTATCAACAGCAATCGGCATCAACAGCAATCGGTGCGGATCGACCTCGTCGTATAGCGCAGACGCTGCGCCGCTCAAAGCATTACCCCCACCACGCAGGCCGTCATGCAGCTTGCCAGGGTCCCACCAAGCATGGCGCGGAAGCCCAGTCGGGCAAGGTCGCCTCGCCGCTGCGGTGCCAGCGGACCAATCCCTCCAAGCTGCACGCCAATCGACCCAAAATTGGCAAACCCGCACAGCGCGTACGTGGCCAGGACATCCGAACGATCGGAAATGCTGGAAACGTGGGGCAGCCACTCCGGCGGCACGGTGGTCAACGCCCCCAGGCCGGGGATCGGCTGGGTGCGAAGCCGGACCAATTGGTCGTAAGCCAGGAATTCGTTCCCTACCATCTTGATGCCTAGCAGTTGGCCCACTTCCAGGCGATCGCCCACATCAATCCCCATTAGCCAGGCCAGCGGTGCGAAAGCGTACCCTAACACGGCTTGCAGACTCCAGGCTTGCCCGAAGTAGCCGCCGAACCAGACCAGGATCTGATCGACCAGGTACAGCAGACCGAGGAACGCGATCAGCATGGCGGCCACGTTCAGGGCCAGCTTGAGTCCTTCGCCGGCCCCAATGGCCGCGGCGTGAATGGCGTTCACGGCTTCGCTCTTGGGATGGATGCGGACATGCCCGAGCGTGAGCGGTTCGGCCAATTCTGGCTGCATCACCTTGGCGATCAGCAATGCAGCCGGGGCTGAAATCACCGATGCCGTGAGCAGGTGCCCCGGATCAACGCCCATGCCCACGTAAGCGGCCATCACCCCGCCGGCTACAGTCGCGAAACCTCCCACCATCACCGCCATCAGTTCGGACTGGGTCATCTGTGCCAGGTAGGGCCGGATCACCAGCGGGGCCTCGGTCTGGCCCACAAAAATGTTGGCCGCGGTCGAAAGGGTTTCGGCCCCGGAAGTCCGCAGCGTTTTTTGCATGACAAACGCCGTGGCCCGGATCACCCATTGCATCACCCCGAAGTAATACAGCACCGACATTAACGACGAAAAGAAGATGATGGTCGGCAGCGCATTGAAGGCGAACGAGGTGAGGATGAAATCCTGCTTCATCAGGGCGTCGCCGAACACGAACCTCGCGCCGGCCGAGGCGCACGCTACCAGCCCCAGGAACCCGTCACTGATCACGTCAAACGCGGTTCGGCCGGGCCCGGTATGCAACACCACGAAGGCAAAGATGAATTGCAGGATGATGCCGCCGAACACCACGCGGAAGTTGAAGTGTCGCTTGTTCGTGCTGAGCAGCCACGCCAAGGCCACCATGCCCAACAAACCAAGCGCACTGATAGCCTGCTGCATGGGAAGAAAACCGCCAGAGGATGGCCAAACGTCAATCATCAACTGCGGTAGATATTAGCCCAAGCCGATGCGCGATGCGATGCCACGTTGCCCGCTGTCCCGGCGTGCCAAGGGTGATTGGCAAGTACCCGCCGGTTGCGGTCGGCCGTCTGCGGTCGGCTGTCTGCGGCCCGCGCCCTGGCAGGGCCAGCTTCAGGACACATTCCCGCTCACCTCGTGGACCACCAGCAGATTATGAACCGAGGCGCCCAGCGAGGTACCCCGCACCAGCAGGATGCGGTCGCGGGGCGAAAGCAGGTTGTGCTGTTTTCCCCAGCGCTCGATGAATTCGGCCAGCGCCGCGCTATCCTGCACGGGCGCGTTCTCCAGCGGTTTCACGCCCCAGAACAAGTTCATTTGCCGCAAGGTTTGCGGATCGTCGCTAATCCCCACCACGGGCACGAAGTTTCTCAGGTTCGACATGGCCAGGGCCGTGGCCCCGCTGTGGCTGGCCACCACGATCATGGCGGCTTCCAACTCTCGGGCAATCTGCGAGGCCCCCGCAACCACTGCCTGAGTAATCGGGTGCAATCCCATGATCCGCGAGTTGCTGACTCCGCGCGGAGGGCGGTGCTCAAAGAGGCATTCCGTTTCCTTGGCGATCCGCTGCATCATCGCCACCGCTGCCACCGGGTGTTCGCCCACGGCGGTCTCGCCCGATAGCATGCAGGCGTCGGCGCCGTCCAGCACGGCATTGGCCACGTCGGTGGCTTCGGCCCGGGTGGGGCGCAGGTTGTAGTGCATGCTTTCGAGCATCTGGGTCGCCACGATCACCGGCTTTTGCAAGCGGTTACAGGTGGCAATGATTTGCTTCTGGACAACGCCGATCCGCGCCACGTCGATTTCCACGCCCAGATCGCCCCGGGCCACCATCGCCCCATCGGCAGCGGCCACGATCTCCTCCAGGCATTGCAGCGCCTCGGGCTTTTCGATCTTGGCGATAATCTTGGCCTTGCAGCGCTGCTCCAGCAGCACCCGCCGCAACTGGTGGACATCCTCGGGACGGCGCACGAAGCTGAGGCCGATGAAATCCGCACCGGCCTGGATGGCCCAAGCGGCGTTGTCGTGATCCCGCTCGGTCATGGCCGGCGTGCGGAGTTTGACCCCCGGCAGGTTCACGCCCTGGCGGCTGCGAACGGTTCCCTCCTGCACAACCACGCACCGGGCGTAATCGTCCGTCCGCTCGACCACGCGGAGGCTCACCGTGCCGTCGGCCAGCATCACGCTGTCGCCCTCGTTGAGATCGTCGATCAGCATCTCGTAGGTGGTTGCCAGTTCGCCGGCCTGCGAAGGTTCCCCGCGGACAAAGCGCACCTCGCTCCCCTCCTGGCAGTGGTATTCACCGCCGGGCAGTTCCTTGAGGCGAATCTTCGGGCCAGCCAGGTCGACCAGCACGCCCACTGGCCAGCCCACCTCGCGCGAGGCCGCGCGTATGTCCGTAAACTGCTGCTGGTGCTGCTCGCGGGTGCCGTGCGCCATGTTCAGGCGAAAGATATCCACGCCGGCGTGGATGAGCTTCAGCAGCATCTCCGGCGACGAGGAAGCAGGCCCCAACGTGGCCACAATCTTGGTGCGGCAATGCAAGGCAGGGGCAACAGAAGTCATAAGTTCGTTCTCGTGGATGGTGGACAACGATCCCACGACAGCACGGCTGCCGTGGCAGGACGCGGCACACACTTTGCAGCATCTAACGGCCGGCGCGTCTGCGCCAATTGCCACGATTGATGGGGGTGCCTGAACCGGCGGCCTCTCCAGAAGGTTCAGGCATTCCATTGACGCGGCTACTTGGCACGGTTGAGAATAGCGTGCATTGTGAAGGCCGTACCTGAGTCAAGTTAACGAAACGCCCGCGGTTCCGCGAGCCCACGCTGGCTCGCAGGATTTCACCAAGGAACGATCCGCCTGCCTGTGGACTGATCCCGCCTGTTTGGTCATGTCGACACCTGCCGCGTCGCAAAACGGAACGCCCCCGCCGGCATCGCAGCCTTCCGGCTCCGCTACCGCCCTGGACGAAGCGGCGACTGTTGATGTTGCCGGCAGCGTGCCCTTGCGCCCGCGGCTATCGGCCCGCTGGATCGTACTGGGAAGCTGCGTCGGCCTGATGGGTTCTTGCCTGGCAGGGCTATACTGGCTGAATCGGCCGGCCGAGCCGCCTCCGCCGCTGCTCACACAGCAGCGACTGGCCGAGGCCTGGCAGCGCTGGCGGGAACGTGGCCCCGATAACTACGACGTGGAATTGGACGTACAAGGCGAAATCGGCGGCAAGGTGGTTGTGCAGGTGCGCGAAGGCGAGGTGACCTTTTTGAGCCGCGACGGCCAGACGCCCTCGCAGAAACGAACCTGGGTCTACTGGACAATTCCCAATCAATTGGGCGTACTGGAGACAGATTTGGCCCATGCGCGGGACACCGGGCCACCGTTCGGCTCGGAAACTTCGCCCGCAGTGTTGCGAGCCGAGTTTGATAGCGAGTATGGTTATCCCAGTCGCTACCAGCGATTGTCGCTGGGCGGCATGGGGGCGATGAGTTGGCAGATAACCCGTTTTAGAGCATTACCTGATTGACGGCGTGATTCGGGAGTCGCCGGCCCGACATCTCCCCCCTCCCGGGTCCCGGCCTGCGAGGGGAGTGGTGTTGAGACAGCGAACCGCATTGTGTCGAGTACGCGTCTGATCTGCCCCCGCCATCGGTTGCGGTTTGCAGAACGATGCCAACAAAGGGGACCGGGGGTGCGTTTGATCTTCGTAGGCCCGCCTGGGGCCGGCAAAGGAACGCAAGCCGCTAAGGTGGTTGAGCGGCACGGGATTCCGCATGTTTCTACCGGCGATATGTTTCGGGCCGCCATCGAGAATGGCAGCGCGCTGGGGCGGCGCGTGGCTAGCCTGATCGCCCGCGGTTCGCTGGTGCCCGACGATATCACCGTCGATATGGTGGTGGAGCGGCTCCAGCAGCCCGATTGCTGCCGGGGATTCCTGCTCGATGGCTTTCCCCGCACGCTCCCGCAGGCCGAAGCATTGGAGGATGCCCTGGCCCGCCGCAACAAACGGCTCGATGCCGTGATCTTGTTGGAAGTGCCCGACGAATTGATCGTGGAACGCATCAGCGGGCGCCGGCTGGATCCCCTCACCGGCGAGATTTACCACGTCAAATACAACCCGCCGCCGCCCGAAGTCGCGCATCGGGTCATCCAGCGCCCGGACGATACCGAGTGCACGTGCCGCCGCCGGCTGGAAAAGTACCACAGCGAAACGGAAGCCATCTTGCCTTTCTACGAAGCGCGGGGGTTGCTCGTCCGCGTCGACGGCACCAGCGATACCGACGAAGTAGCTGCCAACGTGGCCGATGCCTTGGCAGCCCTGGCATAACCGCCTGGCATCCGCCCCCGGGCAATCGCATTGCAGCCTCCCGCGGACCAGGAGGGAACATGCGTCCGGCACCGCCCCCGTTATCGCGCGAACAATGCCTGGAGCTGGGACACCGGGCAGCCGAAGGCGCCATGTACCGCCAGGACAAGATCTGGTCGCGGTACAGCAACGACAAGGTCGATATCGCCCATGCGCTGACGGCCGTGCTGCGGACATTGCACAAGGCCCTGCCGCTGGATGAGCCGCTGGCGGCCCTCTCCATCGGTTCGAGCAACGAGCCGCAATTTCGCGTGTTGGAGGCCGCCTGCCGCGGTGGCCTGTATCTGCTGGACATCGAAGCCGCGGCGCTGGACGTTGTCGCCGAACGGACGGCCCGGCAGGGCACCGTCCACGTGCGGACCTTGCACGACGATTACCGCGAAGTGCTGCGGGACGCAGCGGCCATCGACACCTTCCGCGAGCGAGAACTACAGGGCCAGCGGTTGTCGCTGATCACGCTGCACCATTCGCTCTACTACAGCCAGGAGTCAACCTGGCACGAGCTGCTGGCCAACCTGTACGAGGGCCTGCTGCGGCCGCTGCCTGGCAACGTTCGCGCCGGTGCCGCGCCGGCCGGCGCGGCAAGCGATGCCCCGGCTGCGAACCCAGCCGAGCCTGATCGGCTGTCGGGCCCCGTTGCGGCGATTCATGCGGTGCTGATGGCCAGCCATAGCGACGATCCCAGTTCCACCACGTGGCTCTACAACCACTTTGCCCAAACGTTCTTCGGCTGCCGCAACGACCAGGACCTGTTGGCCTGCGCCCAAGGACTGCGGGCCGATCCCCGCTTCGACACGGCCCAGGTGCTGACCAAAACCAGCCGTGTAGAGTTCTTTGTGAACGACTTCGAACAGTTCATGGCCGTGATCTGGATGATCCTGCTGCATCCCACCGTCCATCAGTATTCCCCCAGCCAGCAGCGGGAAGTGATCCTTTGGGTGTACGAAAACCTATGGAGCCGAGGGCAACCGCTGGTACAGTTTCAAGACCATCTGGTGATCTACCGGGGTCGCGGCATCCCCGGCCTGATTTGACCGCGACTCGCGCTGCTGTTGGCATTGGCTGCTGCCGCGCTTGGCAAGTGGCGCTACCGCCCGCCCATTGGCCGGGGCGCTTTCGGTGGCTGTAGCGGTCGTACCGCGCCGATTGCTTCAACCGCTGGCGGCATCCCCGATTTCCCCGGCACCGGAGCGGTGTTCAAGCGGCATCCTGGCGGTAATAATGAACAAGACTGTTCATGCCCAATCTGGCGGTTTGAGAAAGCCGAGCCGCCTCCCGCCGGGCCGTCTCCTCCGCTCCCTAGCCGCACACACACATCAGGTGACCCGTGACCGAGAAGCCTTCGGGGACATTCTCCAGTGTCGAAGCTGCGATTGAGGCCATTGCCCAGGGCAAGGTGGTCATCGTGGTGGATGCCGAAGACCGGGAGAACGAGGGCGACTACATCTGCGCTGCCGAGAAAGTCACCCCGGAAATCGTGAACTTCATCCTGCGAGGGCGGGGAGAGTTCTGCATGCCGATCCTGCCGGAAACGGCCGAGCGGCTGAACCTGCACCCCATGGTCGATGTGAATACGGCCCCCCTCAAGACGGCGTTCACGGTGCCGGTCGATCATCGCACCAACAAGACCGGGATCACCGCCCAAGAACGGGCGGCCACGGTTCGCGCGATCGTCGATCCCAACAGCCGCGCCGAAGATTTCGTCCGCCCGGGCCATTTGCATTGCATCATCGCCAAAGAGGGCGGCGTGCTGCGCCGGGCCGGACACACCGAGGCCACCGTCGACCTGGCTCGGCTGGCGGGTCTGCGCCCCGCCGGGGTGCTTTCCGAAATCCTCAACGAACAGGGCGACCGTGCCACGCGCGAGGAACTGTTCGCGCTGGCCGAGCAGCATGGGCTGGAAATCATCTCGATCGAAGAACTGATCCGTTACCGCCGGCGGAACGAAAAGCTCGTGGAACGCCAGGCGGAAGCCAACCTGCCGACACGGTATGGGGTGGGGCGGATCATCGCGTACCACGTCAAACACGAACAACAAGAGCCATTGGCCCTGGTGTTTGGCGACCTCAAGTCAGTCGAGGTGCCACTGGTGCGACTGCACTCCAGTTGCTTTACGGGCGACTTGATCCAGTCGCTCCGCTGTGATTGCGGCGATCAATTGCACCTGGCCTTGGAGCAGATTGCCAGCGAAGGCTGCGGGGTGCTGGTCTACCTGCCGCAGGAAGGCCGCGGCATTGGATTGATCGAAAAGATCAAGGCCTACGGGCTGCAGGACCAAGGGATGGATACGGTTGAAGCCAACCTGGCTTTGGGCTACCAGGCCGATATGCGCGATTACGGGGTCGGAATCCAAATCCTCAAAGACCTGGGGCTTAGCCGCGTGCGCCTGTTGACCAACAACCCTAAGAAAACCGATGCATTCATCTACGGCGGCTACGAGTTGGAAGTGGTCGACCAGGTGCCGATTCTGGCTCCCCACAACGAGCACCGCTCACGCTACATGGCCGCTAAACGCGAGAAATTGGGCCACCAACTGCCCGTCGACTAACGAAGCCCGCGAATTCGCGCCGAGTCTCCCCCCTTTGCCGGCAGCGCGTTACCCCGTGGGCCGATTGCAAGGAATCCCATCAGGGTGGTCAAGCCTCGCGGGCCGTCGCCACGTTTTACGCGCGTTCCACGGGAAAAGGGATGACTTCGTCGATGCGTTCCGCTCCAGTGGCTACCATCACGAGCCGATCAAAGCCTAGCGCCGTTCCCGAGCAAGGAGGCAATCCAGCCCTCATGGCGGCCAATAGCCGGCTTTCCTCGGGCAGCGCCGGCTTACCGTCGGCAAGCCGTTCGCGGTTGGCGATTGCGTTTCGCCTCCGCAGTTCCGCGGCGTCCAGCAGTTCGTGGTAGCCGTTGGCGAGTTCCAGCCCATCCACGTATAGTTCAAACCGCTCGGCAACCGGCGGCGGTCCCGACCGCACCTGTGCCAACGCCGATTGGCTGGCCGGAAAGTCGTACAAGATCACCGGAGATGATGTTCCAAGATTGGGCTGGATGGCTGTCACCAGCAGGATATCCAGCCATAGATCGCGGTCTGCCGATGCGGATACCTCGGGCTCTACGGAACCGATTTCGCTGGCACGCGCCGCCAACACGTCAATCGGCGTCTGGTGAGGATCGATCCCCAGCACCTGCTGGAAGACTTCGCGGAAGCTGAGGCGCACCGCTGGCCCTCGCCCGAGCATCGCCTCGGCCAGGTCAGACAGCAACTGCATACCGTCTTCGTAGTCATCGCCAACGCGATACCACTCGACCATGGTGAACTCGGGATTGTGCAGCGGTCCCCGCTCCGCAAGGCGAAACGCCTTGGTCACCTGGTAAATGGCTGTTGCCCCCGCAGCCAAGAGTCGCTTCATGCCAAACTCGGGCGAGGTTTGCAGAAAGTACTTCGGGCCTACGTCGGGCGTGCGGGGATCTGCGGCCAACGTGACGGGGATCGGATCGAGATGCCGGTCTACCACGGTATCGGCCGAGAGGATCGGCGTCTGAACTTCGACAAATCCGCGTTCCTCGAAAAATCGCCGCACCTTTTGCAGCAACTGGGCGCGTTGCTGGAGCATTGGCCAAGTGGCCGTTGGCAAGTAGTCGTCGCAAGGTGAAATCTCAGCCAAGAAACCCTCCACGCTTGGGATTCGGTATAATCAGAAACCAAATGCGCTGGCCGGACGCAAGCCCTCGCGACCGGGGTGGGTTCACCGCCAGTGGATGTACCCGGCTGCCGCAAAAGGCGGGCGGCCATGCCCGAGGCGTTGGCGGAACAGGATGGCCCAGGCCAACAACAGAGGCCGCACGTTGCATCACGATTTATGGGCGACGTTCGCCGCCCCTGGGAATTACCCCCAATGTCGCGTGGGGAGTAACACCTCCGGCTTGCTCATCCAGCGCAAAGCTGCCAGGATCGGCCGCACAAAAGGTACCGAATGTGTATGGTGCGATACACGCGCATCTTGCGTTTCCGCGGTTAAGGCGGAAAATGAACCCTGATGAGTTAACCCGTTACCGTACTGATCCTTCGTCGCTACGTATCGTAGCAGGTAAACTGGCGGCCACTTGTACTGCGCCATTGGCCACCACAACCAATCAATCGCCAGAGGTGGGCAGAATCTGCGGGTTTAGAACGCTCTTGGATTCCTGTTCTGCGAAAGGCTCAACGGGAACCTTCGCCGGTCTGAGTTCGTACATGTGCCGGGTAACGCCAGCGAATGCTGGGGGCCCCTCCATCCATCAGAGTCAAATTCTGGCAACGCATGCGCGAATTGTTCCTCCCCTCAACGACATTGAAGTAGCCACTGCATGCCAACGCCCAAGCAAAAAGTTCTGGTGGTCGACGACGACCGCTCCGTCCTGCATATGCTCAAGGCCGGACTGTCCGATCTGCCCACGCAAGTGGACATCCTCACCGCCGATCGGGCCGAGGCAGGCTTGAGCTTGATCCGAGAGCACCGGCCCGATGCCGTAGTGCTGGACGTGATGATGCCCGGCATGTCTGGCCTGGAAGCCGTGGATCGGATCCACGAGATCGATAGTCGCCTGCCGGTGATCTTCATCACCGCCGGCGATGGCAGCGAAGTGGCCATCGAGGCGATGAAGCGCGGCGCGTTCGATTACCTGCTCAAACCGCTGGACCTTCCGCAGTTGCAAGACCTGGTAGAACAGGCACTTGAGTCGCGTCGGTTCATGAGCGTGCCGGTTACGATGGTCGACGACGCCGCGGCACAACCCGCCTCGGGCGATGTGCTGATTGGCTGTAGCGAACGCATGCTCCGCGTCTACAAAGCCGTGGGGCGCATCGCCGCCCAAGACGTAACCGTGCTGATTCGCGGCGAGAGCGGCACTGGCAAGGAGCTGATCGCCCGGGCCATCTACCAGCACAGCAAACGCTCGAAGGGGCCGTTTCTGGCCGTGAACTGTGCCGCCCTAACCGACACGCTGCTGGAAAGCGAGTTGTTTGGGCACGAGAAAGGGGCCTTTACCGGCGCAGACCAGCGGCACATCGGCAAGTTCGAGCGGTGCCACGGTGGTACCATCTTCCTGGACGAAGTGGGCGACATGTCGCCCCTGGTTCAAAGCAAGGTGCTCCGCGTGCTGCAAGAGCAGGAGTTTGAACGGGTTGGCGGGTCGGAAACCATCAAGGCCGATGTCCGCATCATCGCCGCGACGAACCGCGACCTGGAGCGGATGGTCGATGAGGAAGAATTTCGCTCCGACCTTTTCTACCGCCTCAACGGCTTCACGATCCAACTGCCGCCCTTGCGCGAGCGCGGCGACGATATCCGTCTGCTGCTGGAACACTTCTTCCCGCGGTTTGCCCGGCAATTCGGCAAAGACCTGCAAAGCGTGGCCCCCGGCGTGCTGGACGTGCTGTACCGGTACCCATGGCCGGGCAATGTGCGGCAGTTCCAGAGCGTGCTGAAACAGGCCATTTTGCAATCGACGGGGCCCACGCTCATTCCGGAGTTTCTGCCCCTTGAGATTCGCAACTTCGATGCATCCACCGAGCAATCCGAAGATGCCGAAGGCCTGCCGCCCAGCGACCTGAAAAAACTGGTGGATACCTGCCTTCGCTCCAACAGCACCGACACCTATGCCGATGCCCTGCTGATGATGGAGCGGTATGTCATCACGCGGTGCCTGCGACATGCGGGCGGGAACCAGTCCAAGACCGCCCGAATCCTGGGTATCACCCGCGGCAGTCTCCGCAACAAGATTCGTACGCTGGGAATCTCCATCGACTCGGTCGTCAACGTGGGCGACGACGATGACGACAGCGATACCGAAGGCGACGAATCCTAGAAGTTAACTTCCCCACGCAGGCACTCTGCACAACGGCTGATGCCACCTGCGCGAAACCGGCTCGCACACCGAGGCCCATTGGCAGGCGAAGCCCGCTGGCACGGTGCGCCGCGCTAGTTGATGCAAACTGCGGCAGGGCGAACGGCCAGATTTATTCCTTGTCCAGTTCGGCCGCAATCTGCTCGATCAGCTTTTCCGTAAGCGTACTCAGATCATCAAGCATGCCGGCGATGACCTCAAAACGTCCCGCCACGGCCAACTGTTCGATCCGTGCAGCCGCTTTGACGTTGTCGGAAGCATCAAAACTCGACGACAGGCCTTTGAGGCTATGCGCAGCGATCGAGGTCGCGTCGCGATCCTGTTTGTCGACCCCTTGGCGGATCGTTTCGATGAGCTGCGGGGCGTCTTCACGATAGAAGCCGAACATATCCGCCAGCAGGCCGCGATTGTTGCCCAATCGCGCCAGGGCGCGGTCGAGGTCGCAATGCACGCGCTCGGGAACCTCTAGCGGAGCCTCATCCAGTGATGGGGGAGTCGCCTTGCTGTTCACCGTATCCTCCTTCGTGGGTGGTTCCGGTTCAGCCGTGCCGGGAATCGCCATTTCCGCCACCACGGGCGGTGCCGCGCGCTCCTGGTTTCCGCACTTCTTGGGAGAAGGCTCCGAACCGTTCTCAGGTTGCTGCCTGATGCCGGCACGAAGCGCGGCCCCCGGCGTGCCCGCGGGCGGCATGCCATGCTTAGCGGGCCATTGTTGGCTATTTTCGTACAACTGGCCAGACGATCCAACCTTGGACGCCGCAGAGGGTTCCCCAGCGGGCGCATCGATCGGCAAGGGTTCAATGGCCGCGGGTCCTGCCTCGTCCATCGACGCCGTTGGCCTTCTGCATGCCACGCTCTCCAGCAATTCGATCAGTTTATGGGCATCGATGGGCTTGGCCAGGTAAGCGTTCATCCCGGCCGCCAGGCAGCGATAGCGGTCGCCCTTCATGGCGTGGGCTGTCATGGCGATGATCGGCACCGGGGGCCGATCGTTTTGTTCTTCATCGGCCCGGATGATGGTGGTGGCTTTTAGCCCATCCATCTCCGGCATCTGCACGTCCATCAAGATGGCATCGAACGACTGCTGCTGCACGGCCTCGACGGCCTGCTGCCCATCGCTCGCCACGGTCACGCGATGCCCCCGCTTCTGCAGAATGGATCGGACCACGTGGCAGTTGGCCGGTGTGTCTTCCGCCAGCAGCACGTGGAGCGGTGGGCACGATCGCGTATCGGCGGACAGTCGCCCGTGCTGCAAAGGCAGCGGCGGGACGCTCAGCGAAAAGCTGATGGCATCGAGAAGGCTAGCCTCATCCCAGGGCTGTGGTAGGCAAGGAATCTGCCAGGCATTGCACCGCTGGCGATCATGGTCCGGCAGCGCGGCCAGCATCACCACAGCCATGCCCGATAGCCGCGGATCACGTCGAATCTGCGCGGCCAGTTCGACCGCATCTACCTTTAGGATCGTGGGCCCAATCAACACCAGGCCAAATTCCGTTTCTCCTGCGCCAGGCCGCTGCGAAGATTGCTGCTGGGTACCAGGAGTCTCCGCAGAGTCAGCGGGGGTAGCTTCGGGCCACGTGGCCTGGCTGGACCGGTTCGCCGCGGCCACGTCTCGGAGGATCTTGAGGGCCGTGTTGCCGCTGGTTTCCCAAGTCGTTTCCAATTGCCATTGCTGAAGCAAAGCCTCAAGCTGCTGCCGATCGGGGCTGTCTTCGCCCACCACCAACACTGGCAGGCCCTGTAGTTCTTCGGCCGAGAGGGCCGGCAGGGCATCGCCAGGGCCAGGTTCCGGCAGCCCGAACCGGGCGTCGAAATCGAATCGGCTGCCCTGGCCGAGCGTGCTTTGCAGTTCCAGACGGCCTCCGTGCATTCGGATCAGCTCTGAGGAAATAGCCAGCCCGAGCCCTGTGCCGCCGTAGCGCCGCGTGGTGGATGTATCGACCTGTGTGAACGGTGCAAAGATGCGTTCCTGGTCGTCTTCGGAGATGCCAATCCCCGTATCGATCACCGTAAAATGCAGGACGATTTCATCCGACGTTCTCGAGGCCACCGTAACGTCCAGGGCGACCTGTCCTTCGTTGGTGAACTTGATCCCGTTGCCTACCAGATTAATGACCACCTGCCGCAACCGGTGGGCATCGCCGATCAACTCATCGGGCACGTCCCAAGCCACGTCGGCCGACAGTTCCAGGTTTTTCTCAGCCGCCTGCAAGGCCAGCGAGCGGAAGCTCTCATCGAGCAGCTCCCGCAGTCGAAACGGCGCCATTTCGAGTTCGAACCGGCCCGCCTCCATCTTGGAGAAGTCGAGAATTTCGTTCACCAGCGACAGCAGCGACCTTCCCGACTCGTACGCGGTTTCGAGGTATTCGCGAACAGTTGGCGAAAGCTCTTCATCGAGGGCCAGTTGCGTCATGCCGAGGATGGCGTTCATCGGCGTGCGCAGTTCGTGGCTGATGTTGGCCAGGAAATCGCTCTTGAGCCGGTTGGCATGTTCTGCCTCGTCCTTGGCTTGTTGAAGTTCCGATTCCGTGGCCTTCTGCTCTGAAAGGTCGATGGCGAACGAGACCGTTTGGCCTTCGCTTTCCGATAGCAGCGCTGTACCGATGAGGACCGGTAGCCGAGTGCCGTCCTTGCGAATCAGTTCTTTTTCATACGGTTGACAGCGGCCCTCTTGGGCCAGTTCGACCGCCGCAGCCATCGTCACGTCGATAAATTCGCGCGGCGTGATCTCAGCCACATTCAATCGCCCCTGGCGGACGTCTGCCTCGTCGTACCCCAACAGCGACAGGAACGACTGGTTGGCATCAAACACGCGGTCGTCTTCTTCACAAAAGAACACGCCAATGATGTTGGCCTCGACCAGTCGGCGGAATCGGGCTCGCGAGGAGCGCAGCGACCGGTCGGCCTCTTCGCGTTGCGCAATCGTGGCGGCCGTTTCGCGGCGGCTGTGTTCGGCCCGTTCCCGGGCACGGTGCAGAACGGCGACGAAGCCGAGAATCAGGCCGCCTTCGACCATGAACAACGTGGCACGTATCGCGCCTTCGGTCCTCCACGTCGGTTCATCGGCGGGGCCGAGAAAGAAGGTCAAACCGCCCGCCAACAGCAAGGTCACCAGGCCCGCCCGCCAATTGCCAAACCACGCGCTGACCATCACGGCCGCGACGAGAAACAGCAGTGGCGAACGCTCTTGTTCAACGATCGGATCAAGCAGGTGCTTGAGCCCTACGGTGATCAAGATGACGGCGACTGCGACCACGTAGGGCGTCGCTTGGGCAAATCGCATTGCAAATAGCTATTCGATTCGATCTTGCCGGCAGAATCACGTTAACGTCTACGGTGCAAAACCGCAGCAAGTGCGGTCGGCCACGTTGGGGGGGGGGCGTCCATCAACGCCCTGCTGGGCAATCGCCCGTTTACGCGCGGCGACGATGCCCCAAGGTGTGCCCCTGCACGGGCGCGGGCAAATTCTATCATGCAAACCTATTGCCGAAACGTAGTATAACCCGCCGACCATCCTGGGAGGTTCGTACCAGGCCCCCCGCGTTTGCGCCGGCGAGGGCTGCCGAAATGGCGCCCCCTCCCGGTGAAAACTCGCGGAAAGAGCTAGCCAGCTAGCCCGGCCGCAAGCGTTGAAGGCCATGTTTCAACCGCAGGAATGCACGCGCGGGTGCTCTCCACTGGGGACCGCGGCGAAATGCGGGCCCACATGGCACGAGCCAAAGCGGGAAATGCGCCCCTGGTTCCTGCGAACGATCCCGAGAGAGCAATCGGGGAGGGAAACCGGCAACCGTCGTGGCCGTCGTTAGCACAAACCGCCCCTGACCTCCATGTGCTCGTCAAACAATCGCACGCCCTTTTCCACCTGGGTTCAGCGGAGATGCGCCTCACGATTGCAAAATATTACGGTGCAACGTTTTAGAGTGGCACCGTTTAAGGTGACGCAGGCCGGAAGGTATTTCCGTTGGCTCACCTGACTCTCATACAGGGTAGGCTCCCCGGCGTGGTCTTGGCATAGGAGATTTTCTCCCTCTGGGATGGGGGGATTTCTAGCCGAGCGAGCGAACACCGATCAGGTCGGCTGCACAGCGACCACGGTCCGGCCCACGATCTTGCCCTGCCGAATGTCGGCTGCTGCCGCCGGTAGCTGCTCCAAGGCGATCTCGCGCGCCAGTTCGTCCAGGTGTCCCACCTTCCAATCCGACGCCAGGTGCTGCCATAGCTGCTGACGCAGCGGCATGGGGCATGTCGCCGAGTCAATGCCTGTCAGCGTCACGCCTCGCAGGATAAAGGGGTAAACGGTCAACGGCAGATCGGCTCCGGCAACCAGCCCACAGGCGGCCACGCATCCCCAGGGCTTAACGGCCTTGAGCAGGTTCGCCAGCGGCTGTCCGCCCACGGTGTCGATGGCGCCGGCCCAACGCCCCGAGAGCAGCGGGCGATCGGCACCTTCGCTGAGCACCTCGCGGCCCAGCACTTCGGCGGCCCCCCAAGCCTGCAGTTGGGCCTGTTGTGCACGCTTGCCGCTAACGGCCACGACGCGGTATCCCAGCCGGGCCAGGATCGCGACGGCCAAGGAGCCTACCCCGCCGGTGGCGCCGGTCACCAGCACGTCGCCCGAGGCGGGCAGAATTTCGTGCCGCTTGAGGAGCCATACGCCGAGAGCGGCCGTAAATCCGGCCGTGCCGTAGATCATGCTTTCGCGCAAGGTAAGCCCCTGCGGCAGCGGCACAATCCAATCCCCTGGCACGCGGACCATACCGGCGTAGCCGCCCCACTGCCCTGCCCCCAGTTCATAGCTGGTCACAATGACTTGTTGCCCCGGCTGGAAGCGCGGATCGCTGCTTTCGGCCACGGTGCCGGCCGCATCGATGCCCGGCACGTGCGGCAGACGGCGCGCAACGCCCGGGTGCCCCTGCATTGCCAAGGCGTCTTTATAGTTGAGCGACGAATAAGCCACGCGGATCAGGACCTCGCCTGGCGGCAGATCCTCTACACGGCGCTGGACGATCCCACTTGTCACATCGCCTGCTGCGTTCTTCTCAACTAACAAGCAGGGGAAGGTATCGGTCATGTCGGCATGCCTTACAGGTGGAAGGGAAAGACACGGCGACTCATTGTACGCCAAGCCGCGGGCATCGCGATGCAGGCCGCGGCGATGCGTGCGCTACGCCCTGCATGGGCCGGGGGCATGGCGTGAACGGTCCCGCGCGGTCGCCGCGGCCAAGTCCTGCGGGAAGCTGCCATCACAACGTCATGCCATGGACAAGTTGTGGCAGAAGGTAACGACAGCCTCGATCCCCTGCTGCCAGTTACCGGCCTCGGTTTCCCCCGACGCCTTGCGCGGCTTGAAGCTGTGGTCGCCATCGGGCAGCCAGTGAATGTGAATCTGCGGCGAAAGCCGATACTGGGCCACCTCGCCGCGATTGCCGAAGCTGTCGCGCTCGCCTTGAACGATCATCGTTGGCGTGGCGATCTGCTCCAGATGCGCGATCCGTACACGCTCCGGCTTTCCGGCCGGATGAAAGGGATACCCCAAGCAGACCAGCCCCGAGATCGGCACCGCATCCGACGTGTGAAGGTCGCGTTCGGCGGCGATCAGGCTGGCGATTCGTCCGCCCATGGATTTACCGCCGATCACCAACCGTTGTTCGGGCCCCGCCAACGACCGGACCTGCTCAATCGCCCGGTGCCACGTGTCGCGGAGCACTGGCTCGCGATCGGGCGGTCGGCAGCGGCCATCGGCACGCCGGGCCGACATGTAGGGAAACTCGAATCGCACGCAGCGGATTTCGCCCTTGGCCATCCCCTCGGCAAAGGCGTTCATGAACGGCGTATCCATGCCGGCACCGGCGCCGTGGGCCAGGATCAGGATGACCCGGGCATCACTGGGGCCATCGTACAGCATCTTCAGTGGCTGGTGCTGAGCCATCATGTGCGGGCCGCTTCGTTCACGTTTACAGTGCCGTGGACCCGGCCTCCAAGCCGCAGCCGGCGAGATTTCTGACCAGAACGACCAATGTCTCGGCCAGCACGGCCTGGTTCCCCTTTACACCGACTCGCGCCGCGACGTCGGCGCCGCCGCTATGGGATTAAACTCCAGTTCCTTTCCAAAGCTCACCGGCAAGTCGCGCTGGGCGCGAACGCGGGCCAGATATTGGTGCCGGGGGATTTCAATCGCCCCCATGCTGGCCGTGTGCGCCGAGAGTTGTTGAATATCGAGCGTGCGGAAACCTCGCGCTTGCAGGTGCCGCACCAAGGCGACCAAGGCCACCTTCGAAGCATCACGCATGAGGTGGAACATTGACTCAGCGCAGAACACGGCTCCCACGGCCACCCCGTAGGTGCCGCCAACCAATTGGCCGTCGTGCCACACCTCAACGCTATGGGCCATGCCGTGGCGATGCAGCCGACAATAGGCATCGAGCATCTCACCGGTGATCCACGTATTGCCGGCGCGGCCGCCAGCGGTGCCGCATTCCACCATTACGCCCCCAAAGTCGCGGTCACACGACAACGTGAAGCGGCCGCTGCGGATCGTTCGCGCCAGCCGGCGACTGACGTACAGGTCGTCCAGTTCGAGCACCGCCCGGGGGTCGGGCGAGAACCACATCAAGTTCCGCCGGCCATGCGGCCACGGAAAAATGCCGTGGCGATAGGCATCGCGAAGCCACGAAACGGAAAGCTCGCCGCCCAGGTGAACCAAACCCAGCGGGTTGGCGCACTCGGCTGGGGGAAAATAGCGAGGCTGGTCCATGAGTCGACTGAAACCGAAAGGGGCAGTTGTGGACGCGCTAGGCTGGCAGCCCGGCCGATCAACACCCGATGCCGCCTGAGGGTATTTTATCGCCGGATCGGCAGGGCGTCATAAGCCCCGCCGCCAAAGTCATCGCGACCGCAGGCGCTGCTATCACCCGATGCGATGATTTCGGCCCCCTCACCCGTCGTGGCGGTGACACCTCAATCGGCCTTATGGACCGGCTGGACAGCCGGCTTGAAGGTGTCCCGTTGAGCGGCCTTGGCCGCGGCCACTACCAGGCTGACCGTGGCGGGAGCGGGTATGGTTCCCGAACCGTTCGCCCCCTGTCCTTGTGGCATCACCATCTCTTGCTCCGGCGTACCCGACGCATCGGCATCGACCGCACGGCGCCGGGCCACTTCATCACCCGCATTCCGCGGCAGCCGGGCGAACATCAAGGCAGAAACCGCCGTCAATGCGGCCACCACCAGGAACGCAGCCGAGAAGTCGATCAACTCGGGCCGCTGTCCACCGCGGAGGATCGACGAGGCCGTTAGCGTCATCGCCCCGATTCCCACCCCCACCGACAGCGAAAGCTGTTGCGCCATCGAAACCAGGCTGGTTGCGCGTCCCATCTGCCGCGCGTCCAGGTCGGCATACCCGATGATGTTGATCGCGGTGAACTCCAGCGAGCGGAAGAAGCCGCCGATCAGCAGCACCCCAAACATCACGATTCCCGGCGTGGCCGAGTTGAACGTCAGGCACAGCGCGATCGAGGCGGCCGACAGCAGCGCATTCCACACCAGCACGTTGCGGAATCCTAGCCGGTTCAGGATTGGCTGGGCCGCGAACTTCATCAACATCGCGCCGGCAGCCGCGGCGAACGTGATCAAGCCCGATGCCAGCGGCGAGCGACCAAATACGGTTTGCAGCATCAACGGCATTAAAAACGGCAACGCCCCGATCCCGAACCGAAACAGCGAGCCTCCCAGCACGCTCGCCCGGAGCGTGGGAATCCGAAGCAGCGTCAGATCGAGCAGCGGGTTTGCACGGTTCCGGGCATGCGCCAGGTACAGCAGGCTGCCCAGCAGGCCCAGCCCCACCAGGGAGAGGTTCAGCCACGGTGGCAGCAGTCCATCGCCCACCGCTTCAAACCCAAACACAATCCCCGCAATCGCCACCGAGCAGAGCACGAAACCCCGGGTATCGAACGGTGGAACATCGGGGTCGCGATAGTCTTCGATATAGCGGGTCGCCAGCGCGAATCCCACGACACCGATCGGCACATTGATGAGGAACACCCAGGGCCACGAGGCATAGGTCACGATGGCCCCGCCTAGCGGCGGTCCAACCACCGGCCCCAGCAGTGCTGGCACGGCGACCCAGGTCATGGCCGCAACCAGGTTCGCCTTCGGCACCGCCCGCAGCAGCGCCAAGCGTGCCACCGGAACCATCATCGCACCGCCGATGCCCTGGATCACGCGGGCAAGAATCATCATCTCAAGCGATCCGGCAGTCGCGCATGCAACCGAGGCCCCGGTGAAAATCAGGATCGCCAGGCGAAACACGGTCCGCGTGCCAAAGCGGTCGGCCATCCACCCGCTGATCGGCATGAAAATCGCCAGGCTCATCAGGTAGCTGGTCAGAACCAGGTGCAAGTGTACGGGCGACTTGCCGAAGGAGCGCGCAATCTGCGGTAACGCCGTCGCCAGGATCGTCGTCTCCAGGTTCTGCATGAACAGCGAGCAGGCGACGATCAGGGCTACGATACGGTATCGGGAATGCACGGCGCGTCAGGATTGTGGTTGGGTGAGCGAGGAAGGGGGCAGAAATTGCCCAAGACCGGCGGGAGTGCAATCCATTGTATCCCGCCAGTGCTTCGAAGACGACCGGCAACGGACCTCAAAATCTGCATGTTTACCGCGATTTTACGGCCATGGGCGGCGTTCCTTGCCAGCAGCGGCGAGGCTGTATCCCGTTGCTGGCCCCGCCATCGCGTGACTGCTGGCTGCCGGCCCAACTTGGGCGCCGGGCGGCCAGGGAGCGGCCACCCTTTGCATTTTCGGCTCCGGCGGTACAGCGGCCGCACCGCTAAATACCTCAAGCGGTACGCCCGGATTGACCCCGTCAATTTAACAGCCGGGGGGCCAGCCCCACCGATTGGCACCATGCAGAAACTGGCTTGTGTACTGGTGCGGCGCTATAATGGACGCCAATCGCCTCTCACTCTCGTCTATTGAGGCTTGGGTTATGCACGAGCAAGCTTGGGACGGCCTGAACGGCCACAGCGCAGGCAACGGCAGCGGCCCGTCGCAAGGCGGGCATGATCGCCCTGCTTCTTCGCCGGACTCGGACCGCAGCAGTCGGATTCCCGCTGCCCTTGGCCATTCCCCGGCGCTCCCCAAGGGGTTGCCGGTCGCCGCCTCGCAGAGTTCCCTCGGCGACTCGCGACCGCAAGGCCATCGGGTACGCCAGAGCGATCCCGATCGTGCATGCGAGATGCTTGCCGCAGCGGCCACGTTTTCGCATCAAACGGCCGCCGCGCCAAGCTCAGTTTCGCAGGAGCGTCCTGCGCGCTGCCAGCAGGGCGTGCCGCACCCGGAGCATACCGGGTGGGATTCTTTGGAACTTGAGCCCAACCAGGACGAGCAGGCCGTGATGGACGGCACCCCCGATTCAGACACCGGTTCAGACGCCCATCCCGGGCAGGCCGCGGAAGATGCTGAACGGCGTGGCGATCCTCCCAAGCGATCGTCCCGCCGTCGCGCACGGTCGGAAACAACAGGTGCTGGCCGCGGTCTGCGCATCGCCTGGATGGCAATGATGGCGGTGCTGCTGCTGGCGCTGTTGCGGCTCAACATCGGAGCCATCGTGGAAGAAATCTGCTATGGCCTGGAACGCGGCAAGCAACGGGCCAAGTTAGAGGACGCCCGGGTGCAACTGGCCAAGCTGGAAGATACCTCCACGGCTTTCCGACTGATCGCCCGGAGCATCGGGCCGTGTGTCGTGCATATTGATACCTTGCGCGTGAACCAGACCGCCCGCCGCGACGGCGACGACGGTTGGTCGCGGCGTCTGGAAGCCAGCGGCCAAGGTTCCGGAGTGATCGTCGATCCCGAAGGCTTTATCCTCACCAATCACCACGTGATTAAGGATGCCACGGAGATCGTGGTTCGATTGAGCGACGGCCGCAACATCCGGGGGGCCAACGTGGTGGGCATCGACCCGCTGACCGACCTGGCCGTCATCAAGATCGATGCCCAAGGTTTGCAGGCTGCCCCCTGGGGCGACAGCGAAAGCCTCGAAGTCGGTGACTGGGTGGTGGCCGTAGGTAATCCCTTTGGGCTGGATCGCAGCGTGACCGCAGGGATTGTCAGTGCCAAGGGCCGGCGCAACGTCGTCCATAACATGCCGTACCAGAACTTCCTGCAGACCGATGCCGCCGTGAATCCCGGCAACAGTGGCGGCCCCCTGATTAACCTGCAAGGCGAAGTGGTCGGCATCAACACGGCGATCGTCGGCTCGTCGTTCCAAGGCGTGAGCTTTGCCATTCCCAGCACGATCGCCCGCGAGGTTTACACCCGGCTGCGCAGTGAAGGGCAGTTTGTCCGTGGCTGGCTGGGGGTCGCGTTGGAAGAAATCACCCTGCAACGGGCGGCCGAGCTGGGCGTGGAACCGCAGGGCGTGTTGGTGACCGATGTCGTCGGCGCACCTGCCCGGCAGGCCGGGCTGGAAGCTGGCGATATCGTGCTGACATGGAACGGCCAGAGCGTCAGTAGTCCAGCCGATCTAAGCTGGAAGGTCGCGGCAACCAACGCCGGTAGCCATGCGACCATCAGACTGAAGCGCGGGAACGAAGAACTTGAACTGATCGTGCGCGTGGGCGAGCGGCGTCTGTAGTCGTTCCGCAGGTACTTGGCGCAACCGGTACCCCGCAGGCAATTGCCGCTCAAGGCTGCCCTGCTCGTGGCTGCGTTTCCAAGAGGGCCATCGTTGCCCAACCGGTGGTGGACATCCGCTGGGCGTAGCTTTCGCCGCCAGCGGGGCGCGTGGTTTCCGGCCAGCTACCATCGTCGTACTGGCTGGCAGCCAGATAATGCCGGCCCCGCTCGATCATCGCGGCCCAACCATCAGTCCCATTCGTCCCATCTTGGGCAGCGGCTTTGGAACCTGCTGTCCGCACAACACCCGCGGAGTATTCATCCGGGCCGAGCTTATGGAGCGCCAACAGGACCACGGCCGTATCAAACGGCTCGGCTGCCGAGGTGACAAACGGCCCCCAGCCGCCGTTCTCCCCCTGCCCTCGCCGGATGATCTCGACGCATTCGGCGATTTTCGCCTCGCGGCCCAAGGCGGAATTCGCTCCCGCTTCCGGCTTAACGTCAACCAACCACAACAGCAGGGCCGCGGCATCGAGGACGCGCTGCGGCCGGAATTGTGCCAGCCAGTGGTCGGCCTTGGCGATGGATGGGCCAAACCGCGTGGCATCGGCCTGCTGCAATACGGCCCTGGCCACGACGGTCGCCAGCGGAGTGCCGTACGTCACCGGAGAACCCACCGAGCCTGCGGCGTCAATCGCCCAGGCGCCATCGTCCCCCTGCTGCTCGGCCACCTGCTGAGCCGCAAGGCGTAGTGGGCTCTTGAAACCTGGCATTTGCGGTGGTTGATCGGCGGCTTGCGGTGCAATGCCCGCTGCGCGGCGAGTGCGCTCCACCTGCGCTAAGGCTGCCGCAAACTGGACGGCGGCCAGCCGGCGGTCGCTAAATTCCACTTCGCCGCCGTTGTCCTTCCAACCCTGCGGGTTGCGAAGCCATGCGATGGTTTCCGCCAACGATTCCGCCGGAACCGCGCCGGCAGGGGACTCGTGCGCTCTACCCCCTGACGGGTTACCTGGCGTCTGGGCATTTGCCGTCCGTTGGTTGCGGTCAACCGCTGCCAGGTGCAATGCCCGAAAGGCATCGCCGTTGTTGTGGCACGAGAAGCAACGATTTTCCTTCGGCCAGGAGGGAACTTCGCGTGCCAGGAAGGCTACTGCCCGCTGAATGGCCCGATCCGGCGATACCTCAGGCTCCCGACCCACCGCGCCGTTGACGCAGCAGGCGGCCAGCACGATTCCCAGGGCGGCAATTCGCATCAGCACGGCTCCTGGTACGCAAGAACAAGAAAGCGGCGTGGCCCCGTCACTCGACTTCACGGTGGTTTGAAGGCCGCGGCACAGCACGCAGCGTCCAATGCCGCGCTGCTTATTCCTGTTCCTCAATGCAATACAGGTACTGATTACTGCGGAGGAATAGCTGTTTGCCCACGGCGACGGGCGAAGCGTCGATCGGGTCGTTCAGCACGTTGGTGGCCAGCACCTCGAGCTTATCGCCGGGCTTGAGCACGGTGGTCGTGCCGTCGCGGCCGGTGATGTAAATCCGCCCGCCCGCAGCAACGGGCGAACCATACAAATTGCTGATACCGGGAATCCGTGTCGGGCCAAAGATGACGTTGCCCGTGCGAATATCCAGGCTGGTCAGGATGCCGTTGTTGGACGCCGTGAAATACAACTGATCGCCCAGCAGCAGCGGCGAGGGCACGTAAGGCGTGCTGCGGTCGTGACTCCAGCGGACGGTATCGCTATCGGTGACGTCGCCCTGGGCGTCCAGCGGAATGGCCTTGGCCGCCGCACCGCGATAACCGCTCATGACGATGGCCATATCGCCAGTAGCGACCGGGGAGGGAATGGCGTTCACGGTCTGCCCCCCACATTCCCAGATCACTTCGCCGGTGGACAGGTCATAACTTCGGACCCGGTTGGTGCCATTCACGATGACCTGCGTGCGGCCGTTGCGCTCAACCACCAGGGGCGTGGCCCAGGAGGTCGGCTCATCGCGGTCGGCCCGCCAGCGGACGTTACCGGTTTGGGCATCGAGGGCCACGATGAAGGATGGGTCCTCATGGTCCCAATTCACGATCAGCGTTTCGCCGTGCAGGGCCGGAGAGACTCCTTCGCCCCAACCGCGGCGGGTGCGCATCTGGCCGAGGTCGCGCTCCCACTTGAGGTTGCCGTCGAGATCATAGCAGAAGATGCCGCGCGAACCGAAGGAAACAAACAGCCTCCGGCCATCGGTGACAGGCGACGACGAAGCATAGGTATTGGTGGTATGCTGACCTTCCTTCGGCACCTCCTCGGTGGCGACTCGCTCCCAAATCCGCTCGCCGGTTTTCCGATCAAGGCACAGCACCACGAACTGGTAATAGTTCTTGGGCGGAAGGGTACGGGCATCGGGCGCGGGCTCAGGAGGGGGGTCGGCCACGCGGTCGGTCTTCACCGCCGCCACGACAAAAACCTTGTTCTCCCAAACGATCGGCGTGGCGCTGCCTTCGCCCGGCAGTTCCGCTTTCCACTTGATGTTGGTTTGGGCATCCCAATGCAGCGGCGGGGTTGCGTGCGGCGCGAGTCCGGTGGCTTCCGGCCCCCGCCATTGATGCCAGTTGTATGGGCGGCGGGCGGCAAAATCGTTCGCCTCGCCGGCAACGGCCCCGGCCGCCATGACCACGACCAGCGCCAAGCCAGCGGCGGCGAATCCGGCGTTTCTTCGGCCGGCGGTTGGAATCCTGAAGTTCATGGCAATCGCTCCCTCGCGGATCGTGGGCAATGGACAGGCACGCAGATGCCCCCCGAACGCGCCCGAATCAATCGCGTGCCGCACTCGGCACTGGCTCGCATGGGCGAGCGGCGTCCATCTTGTTCCGGCGCGCGGTCCGTCAACTGTGGCGCAGCATACACATTGCGGCACTTGCTCCGCGACCCCATCTTCCGCCGCGAAAATGGCAGCGGCCCCCCACGCGCGGCCGATCAATCCAGATCGCGGCCCACCCACGCATGCTCGGTTTGCAGTTCCACCATGTGGCGATAGCGGGTACTGGCCGACATCAACTCGGCGTGCGTCCCCAGTTCCACCAGCCGGCCATGCTCCAGAACGGCGATTCGATCGGCCAGCACAATGGTGCTCATGCGGTGCGCGATCACAAAGCAGGTGCGGCCCTGCATCAACGTCCGCAGGCTCTCCTGGATGAGCTGCTCGCTTTCACTGTCGAGATTGCTCGTGGCTTCGTCCAGAATCAGAATCCGCGGATCGGCCAACAGGGCCCTGGCGATGGCCAATCGCTGCCGCTGCCCGCCGGAAAGCCGTACCCCGCGCTCGCCAATCAGCGTGTCGTAACCGTGTTCCAGATCGACGATGAACTCATGGGCGTGCGCGGCCTGGGCAGCGCGTTCGATCTCCTCGCGTGTCGCATGCCGGACGGCGTAGCCGATGTTTTCGGCGATGGTCCCGTCGAACAGAAACACGTCCTGCTCGACAATGCCCAGCAGTTGCCGATAGCTTTCCACTTGGATATCGCGGAGGTCGCGACCATCGAGACGCACCGCGCCTTCACTGGGATCGTAAAACCGCGCCACCAGGTTGCAGAGCGTGGTCTTGCCGGCCCCGCTGCGACCTACCAGCGCAATGGTTTCTCCAGGCGCAACGTCCAGGTTGATGTCGTGCAGAATTGTGCGCTCGCTGCCCGGGTAGCGGAACGACACGTTCTCAAACGTGATGCGTCCGGCCACCTTGTCGCGGGCCAGGCTCACTGCCGCCGGATTCGACGGCAACTCGCGGGGCTCATCGAGCAGGTCGAGCACGCGATCCAAGCCGGCCAGGCTGTTCTGGAAGCCCGCAGCGCTGGCGGCCAGTGTCGCCAGCGGTTCCAGCAGCATGGCCAGGTAGAACAGGAACATCGTCAGGTCGCCGAGCGTCAGGCCGCCTTCGAGGATGCGGTAGCCGCCGTAAACCAGTAAGCCGGTGGACGCCAGCGGGATCAAGGTTTCCCAAATGACGTCGATGGCCCGAGCCCACCACCAGACGAAAAGCTGCTGGCGGACCATCATGTTGTTGCCGCGGACGAAGCGGCCCGCTTCCACGCGCTCACCACTGAAGCCGCGGACCACGCGCATGCCGCCAAAGGCCTCGGTGGCATGACCATCGATCTCTTGCCGCTGGGAGCGGACATCGCGGTACAGGGGGCGAATCCGGTTCACCCAGGTGCGGTGCGTGAAATACACGATCGGCACCAAGAGCAGCCCGCCGACCATCATCCGCCAATCGACAAACACCAGCACGATCAGGCTGCCCAGCAGTTGCACGATGGCCCGCCAGGGGTTGTACAACATGCTGAAAATGAGATCGGCGGCCGAACCGGCATCTTCGCGGAGCAGGCTGGCAGCACCGCCCGATTTAAGCTGGTAAACCCGATGCAGCGGCAGCCGCACCGCATGCTCGAACGCCCGCTTGCGGAGCGAAACCTGCAACCGATTGACCGCCTTGGTGGCACTCCATCGACCCCAAAGGTGAATGGCCGTCGTTGCGAACGATACCGCGACTACCCCTGCTCCGAGGATGATGAGCAACTGGGGGCGACTTTCAGGCAGCCCCCAGTCCAGCCAGGCGGCAGGAATGGGGCGATCGGCCAAAACATAGTCGATCGCTACTTTGATCGCCGCTGGCGGAACCAGTTTCAGCAGCGTGGCCACCGTCAGCGTTGCGAGCGCAAAGATGACCACCCGCCGCTGATCGCGCATCAGCCCCCAAAAAGCCGACAAAAGTTGCCAGAACGATCGCGACCGGCGGTGGCGTCGGTCCGCGCTGGCTGCCGGGGCCAACGGATGCTGCCCCCCGATGGCGGAGGCCGCTTCCTTTCTGCCGGTCGCCGAAGTTGCCGCAGGCGCATCCTCCGCCGTTCCGTGCCCGTTGCTTGAAAGGCCGGCAGCCGCTGGCCCTCCTGGCGAAGCGTCGCGGCGATGGCGTCGGGCAACCTTGGCGCGGTATTCTTGAAATCGTCGGCGGCTAGTGGTCATCGAACCTCGTCGGCCTGGCAAGTTCGGCACGTGGGGTAAGGCGGCAGGGGCCGAAGCGCGGGAGGACGATGGTCCGCGACGGCAGAACCACACACAAAAATGCCCACGTTCAACTTTACGCCTTAACCCACCAAAAGATAAGGGCCGGCGTTGTGCGACCGCGCCACTGGCACCGCCAATGCCGGCTATTGCCCGCCGGTCGCAGGAGTGTAAAACCGGGGACTGCCCACGCGGCAAAGTGACGGGTAAACTTAGCAGCGGCGGCCCGCCTGCCTTCCTTCCCCCCAAGGGCAACGGCGGCCTATGCGCCCCACGGCCCTCCGGTTCCGCTCCAGGAACCGGCTTCATGGCACTAACGATCAGCGCGAGTTGAAGGATGCCCAAGCGCAGCAAGCACCAAGAACGGATTATCAAGAATTACTACCAGAACCTCGAAGACATCAGCCTCCAGAAACTTTCGGAGCATGTGACCGAGTTGTACCTGGAAGAAGGCAAGGCGCGCGAACGCCGCTGGAAACACATCGTCTCCGCACTCGAAAAATTGGAAATCAAGCCCGAGGAGATTGCGCGACTTCGGGCAAACGACAACCCGGCCGAACTGGCCCAACTGGTACAACGGCTGTTGGCACGCAAGTAGCCACAGATAGAGTTCTCCCCGGCGGTTGAGCCGGGGGCGCTCTTTACCGCGACGTTGCCTGGCCGGATCGGCTCCCCAGCGGCTGTGCTGAACCATCCGGTGGATCGAACCCCACGAGCCGATGGTGGGCCATCGGTCGCCCGGCGCTGCCGGCAAGGGAAGTGCCGACGGCAGCGCCCCTTTGGGGCCTGCCGCTATGTCGTCCTGACCGGTTGTAACGTTCAGCAAGCCCCCTGCGCCCCCCACGATTCGTGCTGCTGTTATGCCGCTGATTCGCCTCCAAAAAATTTCCCGAAGCTACGGCCGCGTGCAGGCACTCAAAAGTGTCAGCCTGACGCTGGAGCCTGGAACGATCGGGCTGGTTGGCAACAACGGCGCCGGCAAGAGCACGCTGCTCAAAATTCTGTTGGGCCTGTTGCGGCCCGACCACGGCAGCGGCGAGATTCTGGGGCACGACATCCGCCGGCGAAGCAGCGAAATCCGCGGCCGAGTCGGTTACATGGCCGAGGCGGCCGCCGTGATTCCAACCCTTCGTGGGGTCGAGTTTGTCACGCTCTCCGGTGACCTGTATGGCATGCCGCACCGGCAAGCGAAGCGCAGGGCCCACGAAGTGTTGAACTACGTCGGCCTGGGAGAACTGCGATACCGGCGGCTCGAAGAATACTCCACCGGCAACCTGCAGCGGCTCAAGTTGGCCGCCGCACTCGTTCACGATCCCGACCTGCTGCTGCTGGATGAGCCGACCAATGGTCTCGATCCTCGTGGCCGCCAGGCGATGCTCAAACTGATTCAGGATCTCATCCGCGAGACCGGCAAGAGTGTCGTGTTGTGTACGCACCTGCTCGGCGATGTTGAACGCTTGTGCAAGCAGGTCGTGGTCCTGCACCAGGGAACGGTGCTGTTATCGGGCAGCATGGCCGACCTGCGGCGCCGGGCGAGTAACCATTTCGAGCTTGGCTGGCAGGCCGACGCCCCGCAACGGTTTGAACGAGCGCTGCTCGACCAGGGCGTGCAGTTTCTTAACCGCCGCCGCAGTGACAGCACGGCCCATGCGGTGGTCCATTTGCCCGGCCAGGGCTCGACGACGCGGCTGTTCCAACTGGCCAATGAATGCGGGGCCGTCATCACGCTCCTTCGTCCGCAGGAGGAAGACTTACAGCAATTGTTCTTCCGGGTGACCCAGTCGGGGGAGCATGCCAGTACCAGCCAGGAAAGCATTTACACTCCCCAAGCAGGCGCCGCCATCGGTCAGGCGGCCTCTGAGCCGCCTGACCGATTGAACATTCAATCGCCCATGCCGCCCGAGGCGGAAGGCTCACCCGCCGACGCCCCCCTGCCCACGCGAAAGCCCCGTCCATGAAGCTCGATACGGCCCATTACCACGGCTGGAACGGCCGGCTCCGCTCGCCCTGGCTCAGCAGTCTGGCCATCGTCAAGGTGGCGATGCTGCAGCTCTTTCGCCGCAAGAGCTACTGGGTGGTGATCGGCCTGGGCCTGCTCCAGTTTGTGGTGTTCTTTGCCATCATCTACGCGGTGACGCAGCTAGGCGCCTTCCGAAGCCGCGTGTTGGAGCAACTCAACTTCGTGGCCGAACCAACCGGTGACAGCGAAAACAACGGCTACTTGATGTTCATGGAACGGCAAAGCCTGGTGGTCATGATGCTGCTGGCTTTCGCCGGCAGTCTGCTGGTTGGGGCCGATTTCCGATTGAAGTCGCTGCCGTTTTACTTGTCGCGGCGGATCGACCGCCGCCATTATATCGTTGGCAAGTTGCTGGCGATTTCAGCCATTGTCGCCTTGATGACGGTGATCCCGGCTCTGCTGCTGTACCTGGAATATGGCGCCTTCACATCCAGCTTTGAATATTGGGTTGAGAACTGGAAACTGGTGCTGTCGATCCTGGGATATGGTCTGGTGCTGTGTACGGTGCTGAGCATCATGCTGGTGACGCTCTCAGCCTATCTGCAGCGAACCGCGCCCATCGCCATCACCTGGAGCAGCCTGTTCTTCATGCTGGCCGTGGTGGCCCGGCAGATGCACGATGTGACAAACAACCCTAACTGGCTACTGCTCGACCCCTGGCGCAACATGCGCTATGTCGGCCGGTATTGTTTCGGCTATTTTCCCGGCGGAGAGGACCTGGAATTGGGCATGAAAGCCCTGGCAATCCTGTCTGCCGTGTGCGTTGTTTGCCTGGTGGCGTTGGTCTACCGTGTTCGGGCGGTCGACGTGGTGGAGTAGCGGCAGCGCACGAGCGGTACCACTTGCAAACGGACCTTCCATACGGAGCGCCGATTGACATTTCGCCCGCCCTGGACTTCTAGATCATGAGGAAACCAGCAATGACGCATCCCAAGCCGCGGCGGCCACTGCCGGTGATCGGGTGGCGAGAATGGGTGGCGCTTCCGGATTTGGGCATCGACTGGATCAAGTCCAAGGTCGATAGCGGGGCCCGCACCAGTTGCCTGCACGCATTTGATATCGAGTACGGCCGCAAGAAAGGCGAACCGTACGTGCGATTCAAGGTTCATCCCGTCCAGCGGGATCCGCACAAGACGGTCATCGCCGAGGCCCCCCTGTTGGAGCGCCGGCACGTAAAAAGTTCCAGCGGCCACTTGTCGTTGCGGCCCGTAATCGTTACGCCAGTGCAATTGCTGGGCGAGAACCTGGAGGTCGAACTGACCTTAGCCTCGCGCGATGCGATGGGCTTTCGCATGCTCTTGGGAAGGCAAGCGGTTCGTGGTAAGTTCTTCATCGATTCCGGGCACTCGTTCCTGGCTGGGCACCCTCCCACCGGACGGTCTGGGTAGTCAATCATAGTCGGGGGACTTTATGAAGATCGCCATCCTTTCCAGGAGGCCATCCCTCTATTCCACAAGACGTTTGAAAGAAGCAGGGCAGGCGCGCGGTCACGAGGTGCGAATCGTCGATTACCTGCGCTGCTATATGGATATCACCTCGCACAAGCCACAGGTGCTGTACCAAGGTGAGCCACTGCTGGGATACGACGCCATCATTCCCCGGATCGGCGCATCGAACACCTTCTATGGGACGGCGGTCGTCCGGCAGTTCGAAATGATGGGGGTCTACTCGGCCAACGAGTCGCAAGCCATTAGCCGCTCGCGCGACAAGCTCCGCAGCTTGCAACTGCTGTCGCGGAAGGGGATCGGCCTGCCCGTCACCGGTTTCGCCCACAGCACGAAAGACATCGAGGGGCTCATCAATATCGTCGGCGGCGCGCCGCTGGTCATCAAGCTGCTGGAGGGTACCCAGGGGATCGGCGTGATCCTGGCCGAAACCCGCAAGGCAGCCGAGGCGGTCATCGAGGCTTTCCGCGGCCTGCACGCCAACATCCTGGTGCAGGAATACTTGAAAGAAGCCCGCGGGGCCGATATCCGCTGTCTGGTGGTGGGTAACCGCGTGGTTGCCGCCATGAAACGCCAGGCACCGCCCGGCGAGTTCCGCTCCAACCTGCACCGGGGTGGTACGGCCGTTAAGATCAAGCTCACGCCCGAGGAACGCAGTACGGCTACCCGGGCCGCCAAGGCCATGGGGTTGAACGTGGCCGGTGTGGACTTGATCCGCTCTAACCACGGGCCGGTGGTGGTCGAAGTAAACTCCTCGCCCGGCCTGGAGGGGATCGAAGCGGCCTCCGGCATCGACGTTGCCTCCGAGATCGTGGAATTCCTGGAAAAGAACGCCTCGCCGGGCAACACCAGGGACCGCGTGAAAGGATAGCGCCGCAGCTTGGATTAAGCCCGGGCCGTGGCCGTCACGCGCGCCAGGTCGTCAAAGAACTTGGGATACGTTTTCCCTACGCAGCCAGGGTCGCGGATCACGACGCCTTCGCTGCGCAGCCCCACCAGCGCCAGGCTCATCGCCATCCGGTGGTCGTCGTAGGTATCGATGGCCGCGGGCCGCAGCGGGGCCGGCGTGATATCCAAGCCATCGGGCAATTCAACCACCGAAGCTCCCAACTTGCGCAGTTCCGTGGCCAGCGCAGCCAGGCGGTCGGTTTCCTTATGCCGCATGTGCGGTACGCCGCGCACCCGAGTGGTGCCTTCGGCAAACAGGGCGACGGCAGCCAAGGTTTGCACCGTGTCGCTGATCGCGTTCATATCGACATCGACGCCGCGGAGCGGTCCGCCCTGCACCACAATACCGTCGTCGTGCGACGATACCTGGCAACCCATCTTCGCCAATACATCGACAAATGCGACATCACCTTGAAGGCTTTGCCGGTTGAGGCCGCGAACCTTCACACGCCCCCCGGTGATCGCGGCAGCGCCGAAAAAGTAGCTGGCGGCCGAAGCATCGGGTTCAATCGCGTATTCCCTACCCTGGTATCGGGCCGGGGCGATGAAATATTGCCGCTGCGGTTGAAGCTGTACATCGGCTTTCACCCCGAATGCGGCCATCACCGCGAGCGTCATATCGACGTAGGGTTGCGATACCAGTTCGCCTTCGATAAGCACGGTAACTGGCCCCTGCGCGTTGGGGGCCGCCATCAACAGGCCGCTCAGGAATTGGCTCGATACATCGCCGCGGATAGTCGCCGTTCCGCCGGGCAGACCCGATGCGCGTACGGTCACCGGTGGAAAGCCGTCGGTCCCCTCGCAACGAACATCGGCCCCCAGTTGCCGCAATCCATGAAGCAGGTCGCCGATGGGTCTTTCGCGCATGCGCGGAGTGCCGTCGAGGCGGAAAGTACCTCGGGCAGTTGTCACCATCGCGGTCAGGAAGCGAATGCTCGTCCCGCTATTGGCGATATACACCTTCAGCGGCTGCGCAACGTCGATGGTTCCTCCTGAACCGTCGACCAAGAGCGTTTCGGTTGTTCCTTCCGCTTGCACGCCGACCCCCATCGCATTGAGGGCGGCGATCATCACCTGGGTATCTTCGCTATCCAGGGCGCCTAACAAGCGCGACTGGCCATTGGCCAAGGCGGCACAAATCAAAGCCCGATTGGTGATGCTCTTGGAACCGGGGGGACGAATCTCGGCGTCAATCGCCCCCGAGGGTTGAATAGCTAGTTCGTCGGTCATAGCGTGGCGTCTGCGCCGGCCGTTGGCAGTGCAAGAAGATGCGCCCCATGATCGGTGGCGGCCAACACTTACCGCCGGTGCCCGTAGTTGGCCATTGTAGTGGATTGCTCCCGAGGATTAAACCGGGCGATCACGGGGTGAAACAGCGACGATCTCCCGGTTTTTCCGGGGATTTGTGCGGCAACTCCGGCCGCGCATATCGGGTACGGTCGTTAAGCCCCGGCTGCCGCGGCAGGCAGCAAGTAGCTGCCCAGGTGTTCGCCAAGTGCCGCCCCCGAATGCTCGTCGCCCAAGAAGGCCAGGTACCCATCGGGGCGCACCAGCGCCAGGCCACTGTCGCGCACCCCCAGCCTTGCGTGGACTTCGCCATGCAGGTCCCGGAGGATGGTTTCGCCCGCAGCGTTTGCAGCGGAAGGCAGTATTTCGCGTGCCACATTGGCCGACTCACCGGGCAGGACAGCGATCGTATGGATCAAGTGTCCGAAACGGTGTTGAACGTCAGCGACCTGCGCGCGCAGCCGGGCTAGGGCGGTGTGAACCTCGTTCCCTCGCCCCCAAGGGAGCAGTAACAACAGATGTTGATCGCGATGGAAGAACGAGTGCAGACGCACCGAATCGGGCGATGTGGGCGTCGCCACCGCCGCATCGGGCAGGCGGTCCCCCGGCTGCACCTGTCCAGACCATGCGCGACCAGGACTGGAACCGCTGAGCGGGCTGTCGTGGTAGCAGATGGCAAACTCGGTCAATTGGGCGATTGCTCGCTGCTGGACCGCATCAAACTGGCCGGCAAAGTGTGCAACCTGGTTGCGAATGAACTGCAGCAGCGGATTACGCAACGTGGCCAGGCGCGTGAGGCGCCCGGCATTGAGCAGCACCTGGTCGCCCACCGCACTGCGCTCTTGATGGTAACTTGCCAACAGCGTTGGGGAGGCCTGCCCACGTTGCACCAAAGCCAGTTTCCATGCCAGGTTGAAGGCGTCTTGCATGCCGGTATTCATGCCCTGCCCTCCGGCGGGGCTGTGAATGTGTGCGGCATCGCCGGCCAACAACACGCGGCCACGACCGTACTCGTTGACCTTTCGTTCGTGAATCCGAAAGCCGGCCAGCCAGAATGGATCGTGAATGCGAAACTGGTCCAGTCCTCGCTCGTCCAGGCACGCTTGAACCTGAGCCAGCGTGGGATCCGGCGGCTTGTCCAATCCCAGGGCTGGGCCCTGATCGGCCACCACGCGGAACCGGCCACCGGTGCCGATGGGAAAGAACGCTGCAATGCCCCGGGCGTGCCAGAAGATGCTGATCTCATCGTGATCGAGCGGCCCGTCGATGCGCACGTCGGCCAGAATCCAATCGTTGGGGTCGAACTGCCCGGCAAACTCGATCCCCAACTGTTTGCGGCAGACGCTGTGCGCACCATCACAGCCAATCAGCCAGTCGCACCGTACGGTTTCGCGGCGACCGTCGGGCCGCTGGAGTACGGCCTCCACGAATTGGTCACGATCGGCCAATTCGAGCAGTTCCACGCGGCGTTCGACCATCACCCCGTGCCTGCGCAACCGCTCGGCCAAAATGCGCTCGGTATCCGATTGTGGGATCATCAGCGGCTGCGCAAAGGCGGTATCGTCGCGTTCAAACCGCACATGCACCAACCGCTGACCGTTGCCAAAGACGCTGACTGCCTGGGCCAGGCGGCCAGCAGCGAAGAAATCCTGGCGTACATCACCCGATGCTTCCAGCAGTTCCAGCGTGCGGCCCCACACGACCAGCGCCTTGGATTTGTCGGTGGCCGCCGCGGCTTTATCAACAATCCGGCACCCTAGCCCCAGTCGCCGCAGTTCCAGCGCCATGGTCAAGCCGACAGGACCGGCGCCAACGATCAACACCTCGCAAGCATGGTCAGTGGAAGCAGGAGAGGGTATGGCGGCCTCAGACATGACGACCTCCCGGCTTGCGCGTCTGGCGCACCACCTGGCTCGCACGAGCAGGCGCGCTTGAAACATTTATGATTGTGGCGCCGCCAACGTCCGGCCGTCGAGTCCTTGGCGCCGCAATCCTTCCGGTTTCCCGCACCATTGGCCGCATTTTGGTGGTCCAGTACGAAAGAAAGCGGACATTGGCTGCGCAGGTGACATTGATCCAGGTTGCACGCTTGGCGCTGCCCTACCCGCAGGCCGATCGCTACGCTTGCTGCCGCTGCCGCGCTGCTTCGCCAGCGGCGCATTCGGCCACGGTGTCGCGGGCCGGTTGCCCGTCAGGCTGTGGAATTTCACGCCGCGCCTGCTGTTCGCTTTCGACCTGGGTCGCCAGATACTCTAGCTGCCGGGCGGCCTCGACTTCTTCCATCGTACGATACTTCGGCCCTGGCCGCAGCGAGTGCAATTCTACCTGGGGCGTTTCGCCATTGGCGGCATCCCCGCGCTGTACACGGCTGCCCTGAAGGACTTCTTCAGGCATCATACGACGCGCGACGAGGACGGCCACCGCCGCTGCTGTCGTGCCTACCAATGCTAACGATATCGCCAAGAACCCGAAATGATACCAAAGCGTGACGGCAATGATTCGGGTCAGCGAAACTTCGAACAGCAGCGTGGCCAGGGCGATGAGACCCCCCCCACACCGCGCCTCGCGACGGAGTGTGCATCCTTGCGGCTCCAGTCAACTTTGGGTCAGCCATTCGTCCGGAGAGGGAGTCCCTCCGGAACGATTTGGTAGGCTATAGGCGGGAAGTCATTGCCAGCAGTATCCGCAGCTCGGGGAATGGGGCAAGGTCAGTTGCTTTCACTCGGAGTAGGGACCAGCGAAGGGGTTGTCCACAGGCAAATTGGCTCAGTGCCAGCGAAAGCAGCCCCAGTTTCTAGCAGGCCAGCAGCGGTCCGCTACCGTCCCCCGCGACGAATTAAGCGACGACTGACATAGCGGTTGGAACAAGCACGATGCGTTCTTCAGCGATCGGCTGTCGCGCGTTCATCGATCAGGCCGCGCAGCAACCGGATATGCTCGGGCGTCGTACCGCAGCAACCGCCGACCAGTCGCGCACCATCGGCCAGCCACTGCCTCACGTAATCAAGATAAACGAGCGGGTCTTCCGCGCCGGTATTTCGCCAGCCCTGCACGGGATCCTTCTCGCCGATATTGGCATATCCGCCGCGGGGAACATCGGGCGCGGCGGCGTGTAGGGCTTGAAGCAACGCTGCCGTCTGCGGCGCAGGGCAGCAATTCACCATCATGGCATCGGGACCGAGCGGCCGCACCGCAGCCACGGCAGCGGCCACCGATTCGCCCGATAGCAGCTTGCCGTCGCTGCCACAGACAAAACTCACCAGCACCGGCAAGCGGCTTCCGACAGCCGCTTTCGTGGCGGCGACCGCCTCGCGAATCGTGGGCTGCGTCTCCACGATGATGAGATCCACTCCGGCCTCGGCCAGGTTCGCAGCCATTGCCGCATGCTCGGCCGCAAGCGCCGCATCAGGCGGTGTAAGCCGCGGTTCGTAACAATCTTCAAGCGGAGCTTGCGAACCGGCTATATAGGCGCGGCCCTGGGCCGCCTCGCGGGCAAGTTCCACCGCGCGGGCCGTCCACAGCGCGGCCTGGCCGGCAAGCCCCGCTTTCGCAAGCGTGCGGGCATGTGTGCGAAACGTGTTGGCGGTAATCACCTCGGCGCCGGCGGCCAGATAATCGGCGTGAATCTGCCGCACAACGTCGGGGGCATCGCGCAATGCGGCCGCCGACCACAGCGGCAGCACGGTGCTGATGCCGCGGCGGGTCAATTCCGTGCCGGTAGCTCCATCGAGCAGCACCGGCCGCGACACATCTTGCAATCGACTGCGAAAGTCTTCCATCGGCGCGGTAAGCGAGGTTTTGGGATCGGGGCGTCTGCCGATTGTGGGATTATAGCCGGTTTGCGCCGCAGCAACCGCGGCAAGGCGGCTGCCACCGGTCAAAATGGGCGGAGGGGGGACCCGTCACAAGCGGCGGTTCGCAGCGACCGACCTGCCCGGAAAATGCGGCCTGCGACAACCTTCCCGATTTTCTTGAGCTACATTTCAGTTGCGGCAAGTTTTTCTCGAGGGCTGCCCCCTCACGCGCTTAGCGAGCGTAACCTGGCGACGCGAGGTTGGCAGCACGAGCGGGAAGCTAAGACCAGCCATCCCCAGGGGCGCAACTGGCCGTACTCATCCTTGCTGAAAGTTGGCGTTTGCGGCCGTGGCTGTCCCGGGAGGGACGGTTTCGGCAAGCAGGCTTACCGCTCTTTCTCGCGTGATGTGTAAGGTGCCCCTATGCGCGCTTCCTCTGTCGCCGACCGCCGATCTCGGCGTTACGGTACCGTCCTGGTGTTAATTTCGGTGATGATCGTGGTCGTCGCGGGCTTTGTAGCCTTGGGCGTCGACGTGGGTTATGTGGCGGCCGTGCGCACGGAATTGAAGCGCTCACTCGATGCCGGCGCGCTGGCCGGGGCGGGAGCGCTGGTCGATGGACCCGACGTGGCCATCAACCGGGTGCACGAATTCCTCCAGAGCAATCCCGTGGGGGGGCGCGATATCGACCCCGCCCGCGTTCAGATCGAACTGGGGCATTGGAACCTTGATACGCGGAGCTTTACCCCAAGCGATGAATTGCCTTCGGCCATTCGTGTGCGGGTGCAGCACGTGGATCAGCCGCTGTTCTTTGCCAGGGTGCTCGGACAGGACGACTTTGACCTGGCCGACGAATCGATCGCCATGTACCAGCCCCGCGACATTATGCTGGTACTGGACTGCTCGGCCTCGATGAACGACGACAGCGAACTGCGGTCCATTCCCAGAATGGGACAATCGAACGTCTTGGCGAACCTCCAGCAAATCTACCAGGAATTGGGTTCTCCGAAGTTCGGCAACATGAAGTGGAGCGAAAAGTTGTCGTCGAGCTGGTCGGCAACCACCATTCGCAATCACCTCAAGTTGGACTACGTGCCGTACCCTTTCCCGAGCGGTAGCTGGAACGACTACATCAATTACGTGAAAGGCAGCGGCGGCAGCCAACTACCCAGTAGCTATCGCCACGACTATGGCTATCTGACGTTCATGAATTACCTGCTTGAGCGGCAACCCCAGCACGATCAAACACCGGGGCTGTGGCAGACGAGCCAGCAACCGATCACGGCCGTGAAAAACGCCGTAACCGTGTTCATGGCCTACCTGCAGGAGGTGGACACCGACGACCGCTTGGGGTTGTCGATCTACACGGCTTCCGACGGTACGGCAGTGCTGGAAGAACCACTTACGCGGAACTTCAATATCATCGAAACCAAGAGCCGCCAGCGCCAGGCCGGTCACTACGACAATTACACGAACATCGGCGACGGCATGAAGGTTGCCCGGCAGGAAATCATCAATCATGGCCGGACCGGCGCTTTCCGGATGATTGTTCTGATGACCGACGGCATCGCTAACCGGCCGCACAATGAAAGCTATGGCCGCGCCTACGCCATCCAGGAAGCCTACCGCGCGGCCGACGCCCGCATCCCGATTGTTACCGTCAGCTTTGGCATCGGGGCGGATAAGAACCTGATGCAGGAGATTGCCGACATCACCGGCGGAGTTCACTTCAACGTGCCCGGCGGCTCCAACGTCGCCCAGTACGAAGAAGAGCTTAAGGACGTATTCCGCCAGATTGCCGACGATCGACCGCTCAAACTGGTGAAGTGAAGCGGCATCTCAAGAAAGGTGCGAAGCAACAGAAAGCGGCGGCGCATGAGCGCCGCCGCTTTCCATATGATGAACATCTGCGCAGCGAATGTCCGCTTGCGTTCGTGCGCGGCACGCGCACGCAATCGGTGATCGACAATCAACCGCGCGCCTTAGGCGCCTTTGATCTCGAAGATGGCTTCGATCTCAACGGCGGCACCCGTGGGCAGGGCCGCAAACCCCAAGGCGCTCCGCGCGTGGTAGCCGTCGCCCTCCTTGCCATATAGTTCGTGCAACAGGTCGGATGCGCCGTTAATGACCAGGTGCTGGTCCGTAAACTCCAGCGTGGAGTTGACGCAGCCCAGCAGCTTGATAACCCGCAGGTTGTCGAGCGTGCCGTGCGTGTGCCGGACCGAGCGCAGAATCTTGATCGCGCAATCGCGGGCAGCGGCGTAACCTTCTTCCACGGTCATGCCGGCCCCCAACTTGCCCTTGGCATCGCTCACGTGCCCGGAGGTAATGAGCAGGTTGCCGGTCCGGGCGCACAGGTTGAGGTATCCTGGCACCAGCGGTTCGAAAGTGAGTCCGAGTTCCTTCGCTTTTTTCTCGGGGGTCATGCGGCCGCTCTCCCTTGCTGAAGTCGATGGTCAATCGGGCAGTTCGTAACTACGTCGGTGAATCCGTCCCGGGCTGATGCCTTATTGAGACGCCTTGTCTTTTGCCTGTTCGAGCAATTGGATCAAGGTATCGGCGATCTTGTGGGCCGCCTCGACTTCCACCCGGTTGGTGCCCAGCCAGGTTTCGTATCCGCCCAGCTTGTGCTGGCTCCGAGTCGGCAAGTATCCGTAAGAACCGTTTGCCAGCGAGATGGTGAAGGTCTTGGCCAGCGGAGTACGGTCCTTCAGTTCCAGGCCCGTTTCCGTAAACACCTCAAAAGGAATAGCCGTGATGCCCAGGTCGCCTAGCCGGAAGACTTGCAACGGGCAAGCGATCTGGTCGGGCCATTGGGCCATGTCGAGCGTGCGCTGTGCGTAGATCCGCTCGCGGACGTGGCTTTGCGGCGAATCCTCCGGGCGAGCCAAGACTTCCTTGGCCCAGGCGATGAGTTTGTCGTCGGGCTTGCGAACCTGCAGCGGAATCTCCGTGTACTGGGCCACCAGCGGCACCCAGTCGGCGTACTGCACCTTGCCCAATTGCTCAAAGACGGCGGCAGCGGCTTCATCGGCCACGATCTGCATTTTCTCGTAGGGCTGATAGCGCTTCTGCTCCTTGGGCTGGAAGTTGATGTTGTTGACATCGCCGCTGGTACCGTTGGTCATGATGCCGACAAAGGGCGGATCCTGACGGCGGGTTTCCAGCAATTCGGCCATTCGCTCCGCAAACACGCCAAAGTAATCCGCCGAGATCGTGTTGGGCCGAATCCCACCCACGTAATGCAGCGAATAGTTGGCCAGCAGCGCAAGCGGCTTGCCATCGGTCGACTGGATGCTGAGGAAGCAGATTTCAGGATCAACAGGTCCGGCCGGCTTTACCAGGGCTGGGTTGTTCACACCCGGGTTCATCCGAACCAACTCCTGCACTCCAAACGGGCTGAGGTTGGGCGTACCTGGCTTGAGATGCCAGCGGCGATTGAAGACCTGGCCGGGCAATTGGGCCGAGCCCCAACCGATGCGGGCCGGCTGCAGATTGTTTTGCGCCCGGCGCAGACCGTCGGCAATCCGGCGCGCCAGGAACAGTTGATACTCGTCCAGCGGAACTCCCATAGCCAGGGCGTTCGTTCCCCGCGCACTGGGGCCTGAGTGCGTGTGGGTGGCCGACATCAGCAGGTTCGAGGCGGGGATGCCGGTTTCTCGCTCCGCGAGCCGCTTGGCCAGGTCGAACACCTCGCGAGGAATTCCGACATTGTCGCAAATGGCGAATCCCAACTGCGTCGTGCCGTCGTCCAACACCAGGCACTTGGCGTACAGTTCGTCGTGAACGTGCAATGCCTCGGGCCTGCCCCAGCCGCCCACGATAATGGCCCCCAGCGACGGTGTAATGTTGCTCGCCGCGGCGCCGGCGCGAAACACCTTCTTCGGTTGGGTCGCGTCAACCTGTTTTGCAGCAGGTTCGGCCGCTTGTGCCGCCAAGGGCACCATCGCCGCGCACAGCGATGCCGCCACAAACCACCGGGCCACGCCATAGAATCGGGAAAACATTCGCAAGCCTCGTCAATAGAATCAACCGTCTGCCAGCCGTCTTGCGCGCGGTGCATCGGCCTCTGCAGGAGCCAAGCCACACGCATGATGCTGGTGAAATTCTCCCACCATGTAAACTGCTGCCTGTAGGACGCTGCGCCGCCCTGCGGCGGTGGCCATCCCCACGGCAACACCGATGAGTGTACTCGCTCGCAGCGCCGGGTAAACCACTTGGTGACAGAGGCCCGCGAGCGGCAACGCATCTGCGGCCACCCAAAATGGCTGACGGGCGTGCGCTGCCCTTTCGTGGCCCGCTGTAGCATCGCCTTCTGCCGCGGCTGCTTATTGGATGAGGCCCAAATGAACGATGGCATCGCCGCGGCTGACCAGTGGATTGTTGCTGAGGCCAAGCAACAGCCCCGCCGCGGGCGAGCGGACCGTGGTCGAGTTTTCGCCAAATGCATCGGCAATGAAGCCCAGCGGTTGCCGGGGTTCCACGACCTCACCCAACCTGGTCTGAAGCCGGAGAATACCGCTGCGGCGAGCGCGAATCCAGGTGGTCTGGTCGATCCGCCGCGGCTTGTAGCGCGGCCGAGGGTGATATTTGCCCATCCCCAGCGCGGCCATGACACGCAGCACCCCGCGGACGCCCAATTCGATGGCAGCTTCGTCGAAGCGGAGCGGTTCACCCGCCTCGTACAACAGTACGTGCTTGCCCAGTTGACTGGCTGCTTGCCGCAGCGAGCCGTCACGCAGTTCCGAATGCATCAGCACCGGCGGAGCAAACGCTTCCGCGCAGCGGACGGTTTCGGCGTCGTGAAAATTGGCCCGAATCTGCGGGAGGTTGTTCCGGTGCAAACTGCCGGTATGCAGGTCGATCCCATAGCTGCATTGCTGGACCACCTCAGTCATAAACAGGTGGGCCAGCCGGGCAGCCGTCGAACCGGTAGCCGATCCGGGAAAACAGCGGTTCAAATCGCGGCGGTCCGGCAGGTAGCGGTTCTGGTTGATGAAGCCGAACACATTCACAATCGGTACGGCAATCACCGCTCCGGCCAGGTCCTCCGGTTTCAACTTCTGGAGCACCCGGCGGATGATCTCAACCCCGTTGAGCTCATCGCCGTGAACCGCCGCGCTCAACCAAAGGTTCGGTCCCGATCGAATCCCGTTGACGACTTCAATCGGCAGTGACAGCCACGTTTGCGTGGGAAGCCGGGCTACCGGCAAATCGAACCGCTGTCGCTGCCCCGGTTCGACCACCATCCCCCGGATGCGAATTCTTTCGGGCATGATCTCGCGAGATGTTCGGGAGGGGAAAGCCGAAGCGGCGCGTCGGCACCGCGCCGGTGTGTATTGGAAGCGCCCCTCATTCAAGCGTAACTCCAAACTGCGCGGCGGGCGAATGGGCCGCGGTCAGAGGCGCTGATGCCATGGATTTCCCAGAAGCAGCCGTTGGTGGTGCTCACAACCGGCGCCATCTCTACGACCTTCACATGCAACCAACCGGCAAATGACGTACCCTTCCCTGGTGCATGAGAAATTGCCCTGAACCGCCGATCACAGCCCCTTGTGCGTTTTTTTGGGGGGACGCGATGCCAATGGCTCAGGAACCAGGTGCCAAGACGACAAACCGGCCGATCAAAGCACCTGTTAGCGCGGTTGGCACAGGGCAGTTCGTTGATTCTTAGGTCCAATACCGGCACGATGAGCCGTAGGGACACTGACTGTCCAAGATTTTGTGTCCCCGGACGAATCATCAGATGCCCAGGGGTCGTTTTCGTTTGCTTTCGCCGGGGGAGAGCCGTCCATGCAATCGGTATTTCTGGTATGCGCGATCGCCGGCAGCGCCATTTTGGTGATTCAGTTTCTGATGACGCTCATCGGGTTCGATGGCGACGAATCAGGTTTGGACTCCATGGCCGGTGGCGAGGCCTCGCTGGGCGACACATCGCTGGGGGACGACGTGGCCAGCGGCCACGATGGCCTGGATCACGATCCCAACAGCCTGTTCAAGAAGATCACATTCCGTTCAGTTGTTGCCGCGACCGCGTTCTTCGGCATTGCCGGTATGGCGGCTTCGAGTGCTGGCTTGAGCCCGTTCCCCACGATGGCGATTGCCGTCGCTGCCGGCGGCGGGGCGTTGTACGCCGTGGGCTGGTTATTCCATTCGCTACGCCACTTGTCCGAGGAGGGCAATTTGCAAATTTCGCAGGCGGTGGGCCGGCCCGGCACCGTCTACATTCCCATCCCGGGCGAAAAATCCGGAGCGGGGAAAATCCAGCTTAACCTGCAAAACCGGATCGTAGAGTTGCGGGCCGTCACTTCCGAGAAAGACAGGCTTCCGACCGGCGCCAGCGTGGTCGTGGTGGAAGTTGTCAGTTCCAACACCGTCGCCGTTGAATTGGCTCGCGAGGCAGCCAAGACCTAGGGTTTGATGGCCCTCCCGCGGGTTTGACGTCTTCCGCCCTCTGCCGCGTGGCGGCCACGGTCAGTCTGCCTGGTCAGCCAGGACCACCGCTCCCGCACATCAGCGGGTAGCGGCCTGAAAGCCGTACCGCGCCCCTGCCATGGACTGGGGGCCGGTCCCTACCGGGGCAGACGTCACCCATTTGGGTAGCGCGGCGACCGCAAGAACGCCGCAAGGCGATCCGTTATTTCCCCCCCTTAGCCGGAGTAAGCAGCAATGGCAGCCTCAATCCTCTTGGCGCAAGTGGAACCTTGGATGGCATGGACCGTTGGCGGGCTCGTGCTTGGGTTCATCGTCGTAGCCGGCTTTGCGATGCTCATTGCTAACTGCGTTAAGCGCTGCCCCAGCAATCGCGTGCTGGTTATTTACGGAAAGACATTCACCCGGGGAAACGTCGCCAAGACCGTTCACGGCGGGGCGGCATTCGTGGTGCCGCTGATCCAGGGTTACGAGTACCTCAGCCTGGAACCGCTCCAGATCGAGATTCCGCTCCGCGGCGCGCTCTCGTCCGAAAATATCCGCGTTAACGTGCCCAGCGTGTTCACGGTCGCCGTGGGCGCTGAGCCGGAAGTCATGGCCAACGCCGCGATCCGTCTGCTGGGCCTGGGCGTGAACGATGTCCGCAAGTTGGCCGAGGAAATCATTTTCGGCCAGTTACGGCAAGTGATCGCTTCGATGGGGATCGAGGAAATCAACCGCGATCGCGACACCTTCCTGGAACACATCCAGCAGTCACTTGAGCCCGAACTGAACAAGGTCGGCCTGGTGCTGATCAACGTGAACATTACGGACATCACCGACGAGTCGGGCTATATCGACGCCATCGGCCAGAAGGCCGCGTCGCACGCCATCCAGAAGGCGCGTGCCGACGTGGCCGAGAACGAGCAGATGGGCGAAACCAAGGTCGCCGCCGCCGAGCGCGACAAGTCGATCCAAGTGGCTCTCGCCTACAAAGAGCAGGCAATTGGCACCCGATCAGCCGAGAAGGAGCAGGCGGTGCAAATCGCCCAGCTTCAAAGGGACCAGACCATCGGCGAGCAGAAGGCCGCTTTCGAGCGTGAAGCGGAAGTGAAAGCTGAGGAACGCGACAAGCGTATCCGCGTGGCCGCGGCCGATGCCGAAGCCATCACCGGCGAAAACGAAGCCCAGGCCCGCATCGCGGCCTCGCAAGCCGAACTGGCCGTCAAACGGGCGGAAGCATATGAGTTGGGCGAAGGCCGGAAGCGCGAGGCGGAAGCCGCCGTGCTGGAGACGCAGAACCGCGCCCTGGCCAAGACCGCGTTGGCTCAAGCCGAGCGGATCGAAGCCGAGAAGCGGGCCGAACTGGAGGCCCCCGCCAAGGCCGAGAAAGCACGCATCATCGTCGCCGCCGAAGCCGAGGCGGAGCGCAAACGGATCGACGCCCAGGCCGAAGCCGACGCCATCTTCGCCAAGCTTGAAGCGGAAGCACGCGGCCAATACGAAATCCTCGCCAAGAAGGGTGAAGGGTTGCGGGCCATTGTCCAGTCGTGCGGCAGCGCCAAGGAAGCGTTCCAACTGTTGTTGCTGGAGCACCTGGATACGCTCGCGGAAACCTCGGCCAAGGCCATCTCCAACATCAAGTTCGACAAGGTGGTGGTTTGGGAGAACGGCACCGCCAACGGCCACAACAGCACCACCGGATTCCTCAACAACATGGCCCGTACCTTGCCCCCCATGATGCAAGTCATGAAGGACATCGGCGGTGTGGAGTTCCCCGAATCACTGATCAAGTTCAGCGAAGAAGAGGAACCCGTCGCCTCGGCCGGCCACCGGGCAGCCCCGGAAGTGGTCCCCAACGGCGGCAGCACCGTTGAAAGCAACACCGTCGAGAATTGAGGGGGTGCCACGCCAAGGGGGAATCGCCTGGGGTGAGCCGCGTAGACCAGGCGGTTTGGGGGGGCCGTGCCCACCTGCGTTGCCTTTATTAGTCCGGCCATTCCCGGCACGCGGATTGCAAACCATGGTGACTGCTTGCCATGATGGCGGGCGTGGCCCCCACTGTCTGCCGCAGTGCTGTCAGTCGTGGAGCGGGCGGCGGAATGGATGCCGGCGCGTTGATGGCAGCCACCAAGAGGGGGTAATCAGCTTCTTGCCGACGCATTTCGCCCACGATAGACTGACAGTCAGTTGATTCGCTACTCGATTGAGGACGAGAGTATGACCACCCAACTGGCCCAGGACCAGCATTACGCGGCGCCCTCGCTGCCAGAATCCCCCTCGACTCCAACCCGCGAAGATGCCATTCGCAGCATCTTGGCCGACAGCCAGCGCGCCCCTCGCACCTTCTTGAACGAGGTGGTTGTCCCCTACGGTGGCGAATAGCGTACACCCGCTTCGGCGGTTAGCAGGTCTCGAAACCGAATATGCGATCCGCATTCCGTCATCCGCGGCTTCGCCCCGCTCGCATTACGAACTGTACGAGTGCCTGATCCCGGCACTCCGGATGCGAATCCCGCTAGCCGACGCGGCCCTGGACAAGATGGGCCACTTCCTGGCCAACGGCGGGGCCGTGTGGTTCGAAATGGTCCGCCTGACCGGCGAATTTGGGCTGATCGAAGGTTCCACGCCCGAGTGCCGCGGCCCCCGCCAACTGCTCACCTACCAGCGGGCGCAGGATCGACTGTTCGCCGCATCGGCGGCCGATGCCAAGCCCCGCCCTTTTGCGCTGCTCAAGAATTGCCGGGATAGCGTCGGCAATTATTACGGGGCGCAGGAAAACTACGAGTTCCCCATCGCCTCGGGCGTGCGGTTGGCCATCTGGCGGGTGGGGCTGGTACTGCTGGCCCCCTTGATCCCGTTGACCTGGATCGGCCTGCTGGCCCGGGTGCTGCTGTATATCGTCATCCTGCTGATTTACATTGTCGTCAGCCATCTCGCGTTCTTGCTGCTGCTGCCGTTCATGCGCGACAGGATTCCGCTCCGGCGGTGGCTGTTCGACGGCCTGTTGACCGCGCAGGGCACACCCATCGAAAACGGGATCGAAAGCGCGCTCAACATGCTGGCTCTGCTGGTCTGCTTCCCGTTGGCCAGCAGCATGTACCTGCTGCTGCGTTTCACGGCGTTTGTCGGAGTGCGCAAGCAACTGACCGCCTTTCTCGTCTCGCGGTCGATCTTTGCCGGGGCCGGCACGCTCGACGATAACGGCGAGTTCCACGTGGCCGAAAAAGCGCACGGGCTGAACTGCCTGACCGGCCTGGGCGGCTTCATCGACGATCGGCCCGTCTATACCTTCGGGCATTTCCTCAAGGCGGCCTTGAGCGAAGCCTGGAATCTGCATCGTCGTTACGTGCGTTTGTTTCGCCGGAGGCAGCGTCTGCAGATCGCCCTGGGCGACTCAAACATGGCGCAGACGGCCGAGTTCCTTCGCATCGGCACTACGATGCTCGTGTTGGACATGCTGGAGGACGGCGCCCTGGCCGATGCGCCACGGTTGCGCCGCCCGCTGGCCGCCCTAAAGACATTTGCGGCCGATCCGGGCTTGCGGGAGCACGTCGAGATGCTTGATGGAACCCGCCGCACGGCCCTGGAAATTCAGCAATGGTACCTCGATGCCGCCAAAGCGTGGCTGGCCAGGCGACCATGGCACGAGGAGGCCAGCGAGATCGTCGAGCTTTGGGAACAAACGCTCGAAATGCTGGCCGGCAACCAGGAACCGTTGGTCGGCCGCATCGACTGGATCACCAAGCGATTCCTGATGGAGCAAGCCGGGAATGACGCATCGTTCGCAGTGAAGAAAAAGATCGACCTCAAGTACCACCAACTCGGCCCGGACGGATACTACGCCCAGCTCGAGGCCTGCGGTGCCACTCCGGTCCTGGTCCCCGCTGAAGAAATCGACCGCGCCGCCCGCACGCCGCCGCCAGGATCACCTGCCTCCGCAAGGGGCCGTTTCATCCGGGAGTTTGCGGGCGAAGGCCTCGCGGTGAACTGGGATTTTGTGCTGCTGCGCCGCCGCTTCCGCACCCAGATCATCGACCTGGACCACTACTTCCACCAGCAACCCCCGCAGGAAGAAGCGGCATCGAAGTAGTCGGCTCGTGTGCCGCAAAAGGGAAGCGGCCAAACACGCGGCAACGCTCAGCCTTCAGGACTGGCGCCGGACGCTCTTTGCCGTTCTTCCAGGCGCGCGGTACGCATCGTGCAAAGCTCGTCGACATCGGCATCGTTGAAGCTCGAGGCGATCACAACGGGGCTACTTCTTGTTGGAGCCAATGACCACGGAACTGGCCGAGTGGTCCATGTCGTACCCCGGTATGGCTGGCCTACAGGCTACGCAGGAACGCCAGCAGGCGGCGCAGTTCCTCGTCGCTCAGCGGCTCCTCAAGCTGATGGCGGAATTTGATCAGCACATCTTCCAGTGATTTGGCTCGCCCGTCGTGAAACAGCGGCCCCCTTTGGCTCACCCCGCGCAGGGAAGGCGGGTTGTAAAGGCGATTGCCGAGCTTGTCGGCCAGCCCCACATCGTATGCCCCCTCGGATGTGTAATGCGGCGGCTGGTGACAGTTGACGCAGCCCCGCGCTTCGAAAATCTGCCTGCCAGCCGCCACGGCGGTTTCGTTCACTTCGTCGCGGGCGACCGATAGCGACGGCGGCGGTTCAATCGTTTTGAGATACGCGACCAACGCGGCAATGTCGTCATCGGGCAGCGGTTGCCCTTGCATGGTGCTTTGCACGGAGACGCGTACTTGGGCAGCGAGGTCGGTTTGCAGTCCGTTCCAGGCCCAGGGACCGGTTTGGCCGACGGCCCCCAGCGGCAAGATGCGCTTGGCGTCGCCAAAGGACTGGTCGCTCAGATTGTCGGTCAGGTGACCGGTGGTATGCCCATCGGTGTGGCAACTGTGGCAACTGAACCAGCCATCGAGGGCCAGCCGTGCGTCGTAAAACAAGCGTTCGCCCCGCTCCACTTCACTGGGCTGCGGCCGGCGTCCCGGCACCAGCACCCGCTCGACCTTGCCCTGGGCAAGATCAATCACGCTCAACGTATCGTCAAACGTATTGGCGACGACAGCCGAGGTGCCGTCGGCGGTGACGGCCGTGGCGGATGGCCGCTGGCCCACGTGGACGCGGCGCAAGGTGAAATCCGACTCGAAGCCGATGCCGACTTCGTTCACGCCGGCCAAAGCCACGATAGCGCGGCCATCGGTCGTAACGGCAACTTCGGCCGGGTCGCCGCCGGCCGACGTGTTATCGCCCGTTAAGTGCGAATGGCTGCCGGCCAGGATCGTCTTTTCGGGATCGAGGATGCTCGACAGCGGAATCCAGCGGAGCACGTTTGTCATCAGCACGCCCCAATGAACGTCGTTGTGACTGGTTTCCGCCAGGTCGTTCAGAATCTGGTGGGAGATCAGCACCCGGTTGCCATCGGCGGTCAGCGCCATGCCTCGGATGTTATGCGCGGGCAATTGCCGTACGGTTTCCAGCGTGGCGCGTGCCGTGTCGAAGATGCCCAGGCTGCCGCCGAAGGCATCGGCCACAATCATCCGGCGGCCGTCTTCGACCAGCAGGAGCCTCCGCGGCGCATAGGGCAGGTCGATCACCTTGGTGAGTCGGAGTGGCTGCGTCTCGCACCCTGGCTGTACGTCGAGAACGGACAACCGGCGAGACCAGAGCGATGCCACGTAGGCCGTGCCGCGTGCCGGATCAACTGCCAGACCTACCGGCGTGTGCGGCACCTTCAGCCTTTGGGCAACGCGAAAGCCCGACTGCGTGCGCTCGATGAGCAAAACGGTATGCGCGGCCTCGTCGGCAGCCAGCAGCCAGCGGTCGCCGTCCCAGGCCACTAACTGGCTCAAGCGGCGTCCCACGGTCGATTCGTGATAAACGTGGCCGGACGTTCGATCGACTTCCATGATTGAACCAGCGGCCGCATGGGCCACAACGATGCGGCGATCGCCATCAACCAGAACAATGGATATCGGATCGCGGCGCACGGCGGGTAGCGCATCGTCGGCGTCGCCTTTTGCCCCCGGTTGAACCGCGCCTGGGCCGACACGCGGAATCGCCTGATTCGCCGCGGCGGCGCCACCATACTCGTAATCTTCGGCCGCCGCCGTACCGACCCCCAGTGCCATGACCAGGGCGGTCACCACCCACGACAGCGGCCCATACCAGGCCGCAAGGCGCCGCCCCTTTGTCGTCCGATATTCGAAGGCGCCGCGGGTTTGCCGGCGGCACACGTGGGGATCGGGCAACGCAGCGTGCAGTGACGCGGATTGCGGCTGACACTTCCGAGGGGCAATTCGTCCGCGAGGCATGGTCGATTCCTCAGCGCGGCAGGTGGGCAACGCGGGCGGGGATTCATCCATCAATCTTGATGGCTACTACGACCAGAATAGAGAACCGGCCCCAGGCGGTCAATTTGAACTGCCCCGCCGCCGATCGCGGCAAGCAAGAATGCTTTGCGAAGCCGGCTATTTCCATCCATGATGCAGCTTGATCCGCCCCCTCAATGAGCTGCCCAGGTATCAATCATCTATCAATCATCGCTGGGACTGGCCGCGACGATCAGCTTGCCGGTTCGGCCGCAGCGTTCGTTTGTCGGCCGCAGCGCATCTCTGACACGCCCCATTTCTGACATGCGCCTTAGAAGGTCGCCATCATGAGCACGATCCGGCCGCTTCACGATTCTTCCGAGATCATACACTGAGGCGCCCATCCCTTTTGTCTTCAGCCAGGCGGCGAGCGCCCCCTGGGGACCATTGCCAACGAACCTCATGTCGCGATTAGCCGGCGTGGTTTCTTGCAACAGGTGGGCACCTGCGCCTCAGCGGTACTGGCGCTGTTGGCTGATTCCAAACTTTCTGCTGCGGAACCAGAACGGCCCCCGGCCTACGCTTTGCTGCGCTGCGAACTGATGAAACGGTAATCGCCAGTCCGCCGTGCCGGGGTGTGGACGTTAGCCGCTGCGAGCCGGATGCCGCACGTGCCTAGCCGACGGCGAACGTTGACGCCCGTGGTTATCGCAGGTCGCGCATGAAGCGAAGGAACTGTGCATCCAAGTGCCGCAGGTTGTTGCCAAAGATCGCTGTAAAATCGGCCAGTCGGTCCTGCGACGGGTACGACTGGAAATCAGGCCGGGCGGCGACCTTGGCCAGGTATCGCGCGTACTCACGCGGCCGCGTCTCCGAGAGGAAGAACGTCAACGCCCAGGCTTCCGCGTAGGCATTTTGCACAGATTGGCGAAAGGGCTGATCGCCTGCAATCAACTCCACCAGGGCATCTTCGCCACGGCCACGTTGCATGTATTGGCGGAAATCGGCCAACCGCTGCTGATTGATCCGTTCCGATTGCGGCCCGCCAGCGCGGCCGGTCCACACGCCGCGAGACTCAAACAGCATGCCGAGTCCCTCGGCCACCCAGCGAGGTGTGACACCGAAGCGATTGTGGATGCCGGTATTGAACGCCGTTTGATGAGTGGCTTCGTGGATGATGGTTTCGGCGTTTACGTGCCAGTTGGCGTCCTGGCCTCCCGCGGCATCGTACAGCAGCACCCGATTGGTCGCTGGCATGTAGAAGCCCAGCGTCGAGGTTGGCGTGCTTGGCGCGTACCGTTGCAAATATCGCAGGTACTCTTCACGGCTGCCCAGCACCACGGCTACCAAGGGGAACTGCGGTTGTTTAAGCGCGAAGCCGCGCACGCTGAAGTAGCGCTGGAAGCCGCGGAACAGTTCGTCGAACCGGCTGGCCCATACCCGGCCTTGTCCTCGCGGATGGACCACCAGGTAAAGCCCGGCGGCCGTCACCTCGTACTCGGGTCCAAACTCCCGCTCCAGCGATCGCCGCATGGACATCGCGGTATCGGGCTGGAACGTTCGGGTGGTGCGTTCTACCGACACTTCACGGGGATCGAACGTGAACAGAACGCCGTCGCCGCGCAGCAAAGCAGCGTAGTTATCGCTCCAGACGAGCGGGAGCCCTTCGACGATACCATCTCCTTTGCGCACCTTCACGACCGGCGATGCTGCCGTGGCGGCCGCGGTGCAGCAGGCGAAGGCCAAAGTGGCCACCAGAATCGCCGCTATAGGGCAATGGGGCCGCCGCACGTGCAACATGCCCTGGTCTCCTGCCGGTGTTAGGTTCGGTGGCGGCAGGCGCGCGGTCTGCATCAGGGTACGCCGCTTTGCCAGCTAGGGAACGCGGCGCCGACCGTGAGCCCACTTTCCTTCAACCCTAGCATGGAATCGGCAGCAGCGCCGGAGGCGAGGGTACAACTTCCTCGGGCAGCCCCTCAAAGTCAATGAGGCACCCTTGGCCAGCCGCCAAGGGTGCCTCGCGTGGTTTCCCACGTATGGATATCTGTCTTGTTACCAGTTGCCAACGCACACTTCCCAGCAGCGGGAAGCACACTGGCCAAGCGTACTGGTTGCCTACTGGTAGCTGGTGCCAGGGAGGCTGGCGCTGGTCGTTCCGCCAGTGCCGCCGTAGGGCGAAGCGACCGTAGCACCGGCAGGACTGCCAAAGCGTCCCGTGCTGCCCGGCGCGTAGTCCGCGCTGCTGCCGGCGGTGAGGGTTGCCGCCGCTGCGGCATCGTAGGGCGCCTGGTATTGTCCCACGGTCATCGGCTTATTGTCCGACATGTTACCAGGCTGGTAGCCGGTTTGGCCCAGCGTGCTGGCCTGTTGAGGACTACCGTAAGGACTCGCGGCGCCACTGTTGTATGCAGCACCGCTGTTGTATGCCGGTGCGGTTGCTCCCGGGACCGTGGCTGCTCCTTGGGGTGGTGTGGATGGATAACTTCCGCCATAGCCGGGAGCCGTCGTCCCGGCGGGGCTGCCGTACGGCGACCCAACCGTGGCCCCCGCACCCGATTGATCCCAACCGGTGTTGCCGGCGGGCGGAACCATGCTATTGCGGGCATCGGCAGTGCTGTAGCCACCAGCGTTCGGCGTGGTGCCATAGGCAGGCACGGTTGCACCGGCCGGGTTATAGGCCGTGTTGCCGTACGCGGTCGCATCATATCCGGCGGTGCCGTATCCGCTTGTGTCATAACCGCTGGCACCCTGATTGCCGGCCGCATATTCCTGACCATAGCGAGGCTGGAAGCTGGCCGGCGAGGCCGTCGCACCAGCGCCGTAGGCGGTGGGGTTGTATGCCGTTGCGGCCGTGCCATACGGATCGCTGGTCATCCCGTAAGCGGCACCCGTCGTGTCGTAACCGGCAGGTGCGGTGGTGCCAGCGCCGTAGGCGGTGTTCCCTGCGCCGTACGGGGTATTCCCGTATCCGCTCGCGGTTGCGTTGTATCCGCCGGCGCCGGTCGAGGCGTAATCGGCTCCGCCGCTGTAGTTGCCGGCGCCGGTCGCCGTGCTGTTGTACCCGTTATACGGCGGTGTGGTGTCGGTCGCGGCGTAGCCGGGCTTGCCCCACGCATCGGCTCCGGCGCTAGCCGTTTGATTTGTGGAGGCCGACGACCCGCTATCGGTGGACGTGCCAGCCAAGGTGGTCGGCTTGGTCTTGGACGATGGCAACTCAACCTTGGAGTCGGCGTAGGTGCTCTTGGGAGCGGCGGCCACGGCCGGTTCGGAAGATTTCTTCTTGCCCCAGGGCCACGACTTCGCCAACCCGTCGCCACCACGACAACCCGTCATGATGACAATACTCAGACCGACAACGGTCAATCGCGCGATCGGGATTCGCATGGGCTCAGCCTCGCTATTTGGTTCATGTCGCCGGTCGAGAAGTGACCGTCAACGTATCTTCCGTGACGTTTGACGAAGGGAAACCAACGCTATCGCTGCTTGCCAACCAAAACAAACCGCGACGCACCTTGGTTAGTTGTCGGCCGTCCAAGACCTATAGTTGATTCAATCCTGAAAATTCCGGTATTCGCGCCAGCCGTCAAAATCGGAACGCGGTCGGGGCGGGACTATAGGACTGGCCGAACCGGGCGTCAACGTCAAATCCCAGTCAATCGGGCGGTTAAGCCGCGGCCGTACGCCGATGAATTGCCCGAACTCCTACCGGCGCAGCGGTCGATGGTATCGCTGACATCACAACTGCCAGCACCAGCGCAATGACCGATGGTGGGTGGTTGCGGCGCACCGTGGCTGGGGGGACCTGAAACCTGGCAGCAGCGGCCGTTCGTTTCACCTCGCGAGAGTAGCGCCAGAAGTGGCTGTTGCGATCCAACCGTTTAAGGGCTCGCCATGTCACCACCGGCCCGGGTTGAGAGTGCCCGATACACGTTGATATCCAGGTTCTCGTTGTACATCCGGACGGAGCCGTCGCCCTGCAGGAAGTTGGCCCCCATCGGGTGATTGCTGCTGAAGTCTTCAAAGTGCCCGTGCGCGTCGTTGGGTGGGTGGTCGGTTACGCCAACGACGCGAGCCATGGCTTCTTCGCCCTCGGGCACGGCGCCCACCCAAGTGGAGTAGTCGATTTTGCTGGACCGTTCGCCCACGAGAATGGTGTAGCTCAGGCCGTCGCTGATGGCGCCGAAAGTGATCCGGCTGTTGTGGTAGAACACGCCATCGCCGCTGCACTGCTGCCCTGGCCCAAGGTCCTCGCATGCTTCCAACTCGGTCGTTCCAAACATGCCCACGTAGTTGCTCTTGGCGAGCGTGGCCAGTGCCGAGCCGTTCTCACGATGCAGCGTAAACGTGGTGGAGGGGTCGCCGTCGGAGCTGCAGAAGAACAGGTCGATTGCCGTTTCGCGGGCCGCGGCATGCCGGGCGTCGGTGATGGCGGTATTGAATTGGACGCCGTCGGCCAGTGGCCGCTGCTCGATGTATGGCAACAGCCGACTCCCCCAGGCCCAACCAGGTTGGCCATGGGGATCGGGCTGGCCCGAGGTGGTATAGGCGGTCCAACCGGCGGGCAAGAATCCTTGCTGGTCGTGATGCACGTGCAACGCCACACCGAGTTGCCGCAGGTTGCTTTGGCACGAGGTGCGCCGCGACGATTCGCGAGCCGCCTGCACCGCAGGTAACAGCAACGCAAGCAGAATAGCGATGATGGCAACCACGACCAATAGCTCAACCAGGGTAAAGGCCAATCGGGCCTGGGTTCGATTCGGGACGTTCATCCGGCGATCCTTATGATCTTGCGACCGCTGGGCTGCGGCCATGCCGCAGGCTCAGCGCGCGGTTCTTGGGGTAGAAAAAGGGAAGCGTGACCGCGACTGCCGCTTGGCAAGTACGTGAGGCGGCAGCGCGGAATCCTCGACGCTCCAAAGCGCTCTCACAACAGGCATCGCCTGCCTTTTGAAGCGACGGTTCAAAGGGCCTGCGGCCGCGCTGCGGACGCTGCGGGCATCGCATGACAGGGCGGGTTGACCGGGGGGGTGGCTTGTGCGGTCAGCATCGGGCCATCGCAGCATTGCACCCAAACGGCAACGCGAGCGATCGCTACATGAAACTTGGCCGACCTGGCCAAGGCACAAGCGGCACGCCGGCAACCGGCGTCCTACAGAACCGCGATTTCGGGAGGAGCCCGAGAAGAAAAGCCTCGGATCGAAGCAACGGCCTGGCCCTGGCAAACCGGGCCGATCCAGCGAGCGACCAGCGGTACAGAATCCGCAAGCCGTATCTGTTCGGCCATGGCGGCGGCCATGCCCAAGAACTGGCAAGCGAGGCAGCCATCGGCACTACCAGCAGGCCCGGCCGGCTGAAACAAGCTGGCCGTTTCGCCCGGCGGCACGGTACGATCTGGTGCTGCTTCCTGTGGCGCCGCGTCCCGTGATTCTGCCTCCTGTGGTGCTGCACCATCGGCGGCGGCGATGGTTTCTGCCGAAACCTTATTCAGGGGGTGGTGATGGGAACAGCCGCAGCCGGAACGACCTCGATCCTGCTGAGCGCTTCGGGCCGCGATTGCGGCCCCGCCGTCCCGAGTATCCACCGGGCAAATGCCGCTGGAACAGGCGCCACTGGCACACAGACCATGAGCGTGGTTGTGCATCCGGCCGGCGAACAACGTCGCCGCAAGGTACACGACCAATGAGGCCCAAAGAATGTGAGAACGCTGAACCACGGTTAGGCTGCCTGGAAGCGAACGTTTTTCACGGCACACGCCAAATGCAATTGAATTGCAACTACGCCGAAAATAACGGCTGTGCCGCCATCATGCAAGCGCACCCCGCCAAACCTTCGTTTCCACGAAAGCAAGCATCGCTGTCTGCATGGCAAATGATGGCTTCGTTACGTTCCAAGCCCGCCGACATGCTGCGAAGGGTACTGGAAGGCAGCAGACTGGCGGCGCCGCTCGTTCACCGGCCGCACATTGGCCGCGTAAAGGTCCATCGGTATGCCCCGAGCCAAGTTGCGGGGGGCAGTCGGCCCCTTGGACAGGGGTAGCGTCCCCTGCTAGAACCAAAGAAATGCCCCAGTGGCCTGTTGTGCAGCGCAAGCCAATCCTGCATCGGCCTTTGCTCATCCTGCTACGGAGAGAAGCCAGCTATGTCCGCTCAACTGCTGTCGCCGGAGGAATTAGAGGCTTATCAACGAGATGGCTATATCCTCGTGAAGCAACTGTTCGATGCTGAGGAAATCGGGCAGTTGGCACGGTACGCGCGGGCCGATGCCAAACTGGAAGAAGGCGTCTATGGCCGCCGCGACGCCACGGGCCAACCGGTTCGCCTGGCCCTGTGGAACACGCCCGGCGACGATTTGTATGGGTTGTTCAGCCGCTCGGCGCGGATCGTCCGCCGCATGGAACAGTTGCTGGGCGGGGAGGTGTACCACTGGCATGCCAAGATGATCCTCAAGGAGCCGCGCGTGGGCGGGGCCTGGGAGTGGCACCAGGATTACGGCTACTGGTATCACAACGGTTGCCTGGCGCCGCTGCTGGCGAGCTGCTGGATTGCCATTGATCCGGCAACGCGCGAGAACGGCTGCTTGCAGGTCCTCAGTGGCACCCATCACCTGGGACGGATCGATCACGGCCAAACCGGCGATCAGACCGGGGCCGACCTGGAGCGGGTGGCCGTGGCCGAACAGCGTTTCGAGAAGCATTACGTCGAAGCCGAACCAGGCGATGCGTTCTTCTTCCACTGTAATCTCCTGCACCGCTCGGATCAGAACCGCTCGGAAAAACCCCGCTGGTCCCTGATCTGCTGCTACAACGCCGCTCGCAACGATCCCTACAAGGAATCGCGGCATCCGCGGTACACCCCGCTGGATGTGGTGGACGACGACGCCATCCGCCGCTGGATGGCTGAACAGCCGGCCTCCTGAGTGGGCGTCAACCAGGCATTGGCCAGCCCCCCCTGATGCCACGGGGCATCGCGGCCTGGCCCTCTTCCGTTTTGCACACTCGATGCATTTGCCAGGTCGCCAAATGTGACCTAGGGTTCCCGTGGCGGATTGCAAGCGGCGGGCGCCCATGGGTGCCCCCCGCGCGAGCCGCCGATACCCATCGCACAAATTCAGGGGGCGTTCTGCCTCTTGGTTGACGTTCGTTCCGATTCGCTACGCCATTCCACGCTTGTTACGGCCGATGCCGGCGTGTGCGCATGTCTGTGCAGCATGACGGAGAACTTGTGGCTGCCACCAACTGCAATCCCGGCTGGGAAAGTGTCAAAGGACTGGTCGCTGATTTGACCGCCGATCGCGAGCGGTTCGACCAGTTGTTGGCCGCGCAGCGCCAATGGCTCGACGAGTTGCGCCAGCGGCAGCAGCGTCAGGCCCAGGCGCTGGCCCGACTTCAATCGCAGAACGAGGCCCTGGCCCGCAACGAAGCCGAACACGAGGAGCAATTGGCCGAGCAGGCCGAACAGGTAGCCAGGCTCCAGCAACAACTCAAGGAGGCCCAGCGGTTGGCCGATGAGGCCGCGGCTGAAGCCGACGCGCTCCGCGAACAAATGGAGGCCGAACGCCGGGAGTTTCAACAGGAGCAACAGGCTGCTAAGAAGTCTCGCCGCCAACTCGAAGAACGCTGCACCACTTTGGAAAAGGAACGCGATGCGTTCGAACAGCAGTTGGCGAAACTGGAGGAGCAATGCCGGCAGCTTGAACATCAGCGCGAGTCGCTCCAGCAGGAACTGGCTTCCGTCCAGCAGCAGCAGACCAAAGATCAAAAGCAACTGGAAAAACTGCAGCAACAGCAGCAGCACAGCGAGTCGGACTACAACCAGCTTCAAGATCGCCTCAAGCGCGAACAGCAGGCGCTCAAAGAGGCTCGCGAAGACCAGGCCCGGGTCGAGGAGCTGCTTCAAAAACGGATCGACGAGGCCAAGCGATTGAGGGAAGAACTGGCCGAAGTCCGCGAGCGCGCCAACGAAGAACGGGCCGAATGGACTGCCGAACTGAAATTGCTCAGGCGGGCGCTGGAGGTCAAGTCCGACGACCGCGACGACACACTGCTGGATCGGCTCGCACCTGCCGCCGCTGAGGAGACGCTTGAACCGGTGGCCGTTGGCGCCGACTCCAGCCAAGCAGAAAAGGATACGGCGGCCTCGACGCCGCAACCTCGCAAGGCCCAGCGATCCGACCCGGTGCTCGACGCCGTGCGGGCACAATTTGAACGACTACAGGCCAACATTCTCGGAGAGTAAGCCGCCTCCGGTGTCTTGGCCCCCAGGCACCGTTGTGAACGCCCTCTGAGTTTGCAGCCAAACCATCATCCAGGCCGAGGAGATTACCCACGTGAAACCGACGGCATTGCCAGCCGCCTCGCGGCGATTTGGGCAGTTGCTGATGGCTTGGGGCACGGCCATCACCGTGATCTGTATGTTGGCGCTCTTGTTCTGGGCCCGGCCGCAGCTTGATACGGCTATTTACTGCGGCATCGCCGCGGTATTTGCCTTGGCGTTCCTGGTGATCCGCAACCGTGCGCGCCGGCGGCAGAAAGCAGCATCGCCTTCCGCGCCGCGTTTGAAGTCGGCGGCCCGGCCGCAGCCAACTCCGCTGCCTTCCGACGCCAAGCAACTCGTCGCCCACATGCTGGAGCAAGGGAGATATGCGTTGCTCTTGCGGCCGGAGATTCGCTCGAACCTGGACGAAGACCAGATGGTCATGGCGTTGGAAACGCTCATGAACGAAATGGCCGCGGTTACAGGCGGGGTTGTAGGCCCGTATTCCAATGCCATCGACCTGGCATGCGACGACGACGATCAACCCCAGCGCGGCTGGACCACGGTAGCGCCGTTCTACCTGGACCGTTGCGCGGTCACCAATCGCCAATATGCCTTGTTTGTCGAAGCCGGCGGATACGATGCCTACGAGCTATGGCTGCCGGAGGTCATTCCGGCCATTCCCTCGCTCGTCGACCGCAGCGGCCATCCGGGCCCCCGCCACTGGCAAGGGGGTACGTTCCCGGCGGGCGACGACGAACGGCCCGTGGTCGGCATCAACTGGTACGAAGCGGCCGCCTACGCCCGCTGGGTTGGAAAGCGGCTGCCGACCGATGCCGAATGGCAGAAGGCGGGCAGTTGCCCCGTGATGGTGGCTCCCGGCCAGATGGTCGATCGCCGCTTCCCCTGGGGCGATGCCGTGGATCGCTCGCGAGCCAATATCTGGGGCTCCGACGCGGGTGGAATCGTTGCGGTCAACCACTACGCGGAAAAATCCATCGGCGGCTTACAGCAGCTTGTCGGCAACATTTGGGAATGGGTTGCCGACGATTTCGGCCTGGAGGAACGTGGCCCACGCAACAGCATCGTCTTGCCCACTCCGATGAAGGCCATTCGAGGCGGAGCGTTTGATACCTACTTCGACAGCCAGGCCACGTGCCAGTTTCAGAGCGGCGAAAACCCAATGGCCCGGCGTCACAACATCGGCTTTCGGCTAGCGCTATCGGTGCGCGACCTGGAGATGCCGCCCCCCGCCGAGGAATAACCCCCGCAGGCCGTCCGGGGGGCACCGTACCTGCCGCCTGTGGAGCAAAGTCGGCGCCCCCGTGCAGTCTTGCAAGCAGCATTTAGAAACATCGAATTTCCCGTCTTGGGGCAAAGTCGCGTTGTTGCCAACTTTCACCAACCGGAACAACACATGACCCGTGGCGAAGTGATCCTTGATTCGTACCGGCTGGCCAAATATGCCGTGTCGGTACCCTGCCACATCTGCGGCGAACCTAACACGGTAGACGCGGAATTGTGCCGCGTCTGCTTCGCCCCCATGGCACTGGCCCACCAAATCCGCAGCACCAAAGTGGCACCGACGATGATCGCCACGATCGGCTCCAGCGGCGTGGGCAAGACGGTCTACTTGGGCATGTTGATGGACATGATCAGCCGCCGCACCGACGGCACTCAACTGCTTGCCCGCGGGGCGTTCTCCGTCAATCTGCAACAGAAGACGATCCACGCGCTCCAGCAAGGCAGGTTTCCGGAAAAAACACCGAACGAACCGGATCGCTGGAACTGGGTTCACTGCCAGTTCAAAAGCGAAGCCTGCCCTAAGCCGGTCGAATTCATCATGCCCGACCTGGCAGGCGAAGCCCTCCTGGAGGAAGTCGATCATCCGGCCTCGTACCAGGTGGTGCGTTCCTTCCTGTCCAAGTGTGCCGGGGCGATGATCCTGATCGACGCCCTCCAATTGTTCAACGGCACGTTTGAACAGGACTTCTTCACCATGAAACTGCTCAGTTACCTGGTGGAGTTGGTCGACGATCCCAAGCGCGGCTGGAGGAACCGGCCGATCGCCGTGGTCTTCAGCAAGGCCGACCAGTGCGACGAAGTCTTCAGCGACCCCGAAGGCTACGCCCGGCAGTATGCCGCGGGCTTGTGGCGGCATTGCCGCGAACGCTTCAAGCGGCACAAGTTCTTTGCCGCCAGCGTGGTCGGTCGCTGCATTACCCGGCACAACGTGTACGACGGCGAAATGCAGGTGCCCCTGCGGGTGGAACCTCGCGGGATTGAGCCTCCCTTTGAATGGATGATCGAACAGACCCGCCGCTGAGGCCGGCCGGTTTCCGGCCGCCCCCTGGTCGTTGTGTCAGAACCTCCCCCCGAGTCGAGCAGTTTCCACCAGCCGAGGAGCGCAGCGTTGAACAACTCTGGATCGGCGACTCGTCAGCCAGGGCAAGACGTCGTGCCGGCTCAATCCTCGCCTGAATTCGGCGGCCGCGCCGCTCAACAGCCGGCCCGATGTGCCGAGGCCTCCTGCCAGCCAACCACAGAGGCCGACCAGGCTATCTTTACGTCGATCGAGTCGGCGCGGGGCGGTGGTTATCAGCTTGCGGCCACCAGTCCCGGCGTCAGCCCTGCCGAGGCCCGGGAGCTTTCCGCCTGGGGGCCCTCGCACGATTCGCTTTGGGAGACCAGCGAAGCAGCGCGCAGTTACAACTTTCACCGTTTGCAAAGCGGGCGGCTGGCCATATCACGCAGTATTCACGGCGAGGCCGAGTACAGCGGACGCGGAGGCCGGTCGGTCTATACGCACTTCCTCCTTTTCAGCCCTGCCGACTTCGCCCATTGGAGCGGCAATCCGTTCGCCATCTTGCGGGCCGCCAGCCAAACGGAAACACCGCTGCAACCCGTCCCGCAGCTTCTTTCCCGCTGGCGGTGCGAACCGCCCGATCCCTGCGACCGCCTGGGCCAGATATCCCACCTGGTGGAAGCAGCGGGAGGGCCGTTGAATGTGGCCTCGGCCCTGGATGCGGCCATACACCACGAAGCCGTAGCGTTTGTGGGGCCGCCCTTGGTGATCGAGGCGGCGATGGAAGTACTATTCCTGCTGCTGCCCGAATCGTCCAGGACGAATGTCTCGTTTGCGACAGGCTTGAAGTATTCGCCGCGCCGCCCGGCCCGCTGGATCGGCCTGCACGGCGATCTGCACCTGAGGCGGCGGCTTGCCCGCCAGTACCAATTCCAACTGGCCGATCTGACCCAAGGAACTGCCGACGTTCGGGCCTTGGAAGCCTTGGGCAGCCTGCTGGAAGAAGTGGCCCAAGACTTGGCATGCGAGAACACTTAGCAGGACCGGTCACTCGGCATTAGTCTTAAGCCAGGGCAACCTTAGCTCGTGACAGCGGCAATACGGCTTGCCGGATCGAGGTACCTGGTGCGCTCCCCAACCACCTATAGGGAAGCGTTTTCAACCGGCACATGAACGCCAAAGAAACAGGCCGCCGATCGACTTCGATTGGCGGCCCGCGCTAGCAAAGAAGAATCGAGTGGGCGGTACTGGACTCGAACCAGTGACCTCAACGATGTCAACGTTGCGCGCTAACCAACTGCGCCAACCGCCCTGTTTGTCGTACTTGCGTCATTGCCCGGTACGGCCGTGCTCAACCGACCGCCGAAGCAAGTGCCGCTTTGATACGAATTTTCGTCTTCCAGGCCCAGACGTCAAGAGTACCAATCTGGAAACCTGCGAATGTCGCTCAACCCTCATAGCCGAACCGGCCCATCATCGGGGGCAATTTCCCCCAAAGGCGTTTAACAGTACACCGCCATTGTAGCGACGCGTGCACTTTCGGCGAGGTTCGCTGAGCTTTCCTCCCTGCCAAGGCGGGATGCCCGAGGCCGTCACTCCATTTCGGACAGAAGTTCATCGGGCAACGGGATGCCCTTAAGGATGCCTTCGCAAACCAGGTTTCGATCAACGAAAAGCTGGAAATTGCAGTTGATCATGGCTCCGCGCCGCACTTTCAGCAGTTTGCAGACGATGATCAGCCGGTCGCCAGGCCGGACAATGCCGCGAAAGCGGACGTCCTGCAGCCCACCAAACCCCAGCATCCGGGCACCCAGCAGGTCGTGGCGTTGGACGTAGTAACTGGCCAGTTGTGCGGCCGCCTCGCACATCAGCACGCCCGGCATCAACGGGAGCCCGGGCATGTGTCCACGCACCCAGAACTCGTCGTCGGTCAGGTCCTTAAAACCGACACACATCATGTTCTCGGGATCTTCGTGCAAAATGCCGGAGAGCTGCTCCATCTCGAACCGCTGCGGGTTATAGCGGCGGATATCGTCGATGGTGGCGAGAACTTCAGCATTTTCGACGAGCGACAAGTCGATCAGTTCATCACGCGCGGCCACACAAGGCTCCTTACGATCGCAACCTTCACTCCCACTGCCTTCGGCGGGGATTCAAGTCAGGCAGGGAAGCAGGCGTCAGGTTTTGACCTGCTGGCGCTTGGCTTTCCGGGCCTTGCTGTTGGCGGGCCGGCGGCCGTGGTTGGCTTTTTTCAGTTGGCGATGTGGCTTCGCCATGGCATTAGTTCTCCTGCAAGAAGATTGAAGATTAAGGCGTAAGTTCTATCGGATTGTAACGGCCACGGCACGCGCCGGGAAGGACGTTGAACCGCGACTGGGCGACGATCCGATCCCCCACGATGACGGAAATACCTGTTTATCGTCAAGCGAGCTTCCCCTGCGCCACGCCGTTTTCGCGGCAATCCTTGCAACCCATCCACACTCCCTTATGGCCCGCAGCCTCACCGAGCGTTCTGGCCCCGCAACATCCTCCCAGCCGGGACGGGTGGCCACCCCACATTTGGGCAAGCCGGCTGGGTCAACGGTCCCACGAACCAGCGCGCAGGTGCCCTCCGCGGCGACCGCTACCGGCCAACAACGAATACCGCTGCGCCCGGCCTGGAATGCTACCGGAGCCTGGCAACACGCCGAAACGCTGCACGACGGCCCCCTGACGGTGGTTTTTCGGGCCCGGCCCATCGCAGGTGGCGAGGCCGCCTACGTGCTGAAGCGCCTGCAACCGCACTGGGTCGATGATCCCAGGGCGGTCGCCATGCTGAAGCGTGAAGCCATCGTCGGGCAGACCGTTCATCACCGCAACCTCGTCCCCGTGCTGGATGCTGGGCTGGACCATGAACCCTATTATGTCGTGACACCGCTGCTGGAAGGGCACACGCTTGAGACCTTGCTGGTCGGCCAACCCCGCCCCGCCCTAGCGCAAGCGCTGTGGATCGTTCGGCAAGTCGCCGACGCACTAAACGCCTTGGATGCGGCCGGGTGGATGCACGGCGACGTGAAACCCTCGAACATCATCGTTTCGCCGCGCGGCCACGTTACGCTGATCGACCTGGGATTTGCCCGGCGGCGCGACGAGATGCGGGGAGAAACCGACCGGCCCTTGCCCGGTACGCCGCATTACATGGCCCCGGAAATGCTCATTTCGCGGCTACGACCCGACGCCCGCAGCGATCTCTACAGCCTGGGGACTGTGCTGTATCGTATGCTGGCTGGGCGATTGCCGTTTGACGGCGATGCGGCGACCGTACTCGCTCAGCAGTTACAAGGCCGGCCGCCCGCGCTCCGCGCGTTGGATCGCTCCATACCCGAGGAAATTTCGGCGCTGGTGCAACGGTTGCTGGCAAAGGACCCTCTGCGCCGTCCAAACTCGCCGGCCGAATTGGTCCGTCAACTGGTTGCGCTGGAGTTGGCGTATTTTGAGGATCGCGGGTAGGGCAAACCTCTTGTGCCCGCCCGAACGATCCCGGTCCGTTCGCGAATACCTGGCGGTTACCGCACCTTGTCGGCCACCCATTGCACCAGTTGGTTGGGTGTCATGGCGGCGACTTCTGCCCCGGCGTGGACCATTCGCGCGGCCAGGTTGCGGTCGTAATTGGGTTCTGCGCGGTCGTCCAAGGCGGCCAGTCCTAGTACATTCACGCCGGACTCGCACAAGCCCTTGGTGACGGAAAGCAAATGCGCCTCTGAGCCGCCTTCATAGAAATCGGTCACCAGAACCACGATGGTTTGCCGCGGGTTCTCGACCAGGCCGGCCGCGTATTGCATGGCCGAGGCGATATCGGTCCCCCCGCCCAGTTGCACCTTCATCAGCGTTTCTACCGGATCGGTGCAGTCGGCAGTTACGTCCACCACAGCCGTATCAAACAGCACCAGATGCGCGCGGAGCGAGCCCATTCCCCAGAAAATGGCGGCCATGATCGCCGAATGCATCACGCTATCGAGCATGCTGCCGGACTGGTCGACCAGGATGATGATCTGCCAGCGGTCGGCTTGTCGGCGAATTCGCGAGAAGAAATAGGGCGTTCTCAAATACAACCGCTTTTCCCGCGGGTTGTAGTGGACCAGGTTGCGGCGCAGTGTCGTCTTGGCGTCGAAATTCTTGGCTACCTTCATGGGGCTGCGGCGGCGGCGATCCACCGCACCAGTGAAGATCGACTGCACTTCCCGGGCCAGCTTTTCGATCAGTTCTTCCACCACCTTGCGGACCAGGGTTCGGGCCATCGCCAGCACCTCTTGATTCATCAGGTGCTTGGTTTGCAAAATCGCCTTCAGCAGCGTCTGGCTGGGCTCGGCCCGCTGCAACACCTCGGGATTAGTGACCATCTCGTCGAGTTGGTACCGCTCCAGGGCGTCGCGTTCCAACCGTTCGATCGTCGAGGTGGGAAACAACTCGTGAATCTGGTTGATCCAGTCGGGCACCGTAAGCTGCGAGGCTTGCAATCCAGCCGACCGGGCTGTTTGGTTCTTCTGGCTGCGGCGGATGTGGCGGCCAGCGCCATATTCGCGGTCGTACAAAAAAGCGAGCGCCTGGTCCTGCTGGGCCGCCTCACCTTGCGGCGTGCAACCCAGCGCTTGTTCGGCGCCTTCGCCCAACACCAGCCGCCAACGCAACAGCCGCGCGCGATCACTCATGGAGATTTCTCCTGAATAGGTTCCGGCGGTAACCGCAAACCGTAGCGCTCCAGGGCCGCAAACAGCTCGGCCTCCCAGGCCAATGCCGCGGCCGCTTGCTCAGGACGGACGGCCAGGGCTGCCGATTCCGCCGTGGCGGCCGGCTGCACCCCCAGCACCTGGAGCAGCGTGGTCGCCAGGTAATGCTTCTCGCGCGGCGTGAAATACGTGAACGCCAACCGCAGCGACGGCAATGCCTGCAGGAACTGCTGGTCGCTGTAATCCACCAGCAGCCGGTCGATGCTTGCCACTAGCTGAGGGTTGCGCTGGACGACTTCGCGAGCCAGACAGAACAGGCCGGTGAGGAAGTCGCCAAGCTGCTGCGGATCGGCAAATTGCGCCAGCGCTTCGGCCGTGTGCGCGGCATCGGTGGCTCCCAGCGCCCATAAACCGCCCCAGGCCGCTCCACGCGTAAGGGGCAATTGGCCGTGGTCCTGCTGGACCCGGGCCAGCACGTCGAGCAGTTCGTCGTGCAGATCGGCCAGGGCTTCTCCGGCCGCCTCCAGCGTTTGCACGAGCGCCGAAACACCGCTGAGAATTTCGCGATCCTGGCCAGACACTTGTCCCAGGCTCTCCAAGAGCCACATGCCACGGATGAAGGCTTCGCGCAGCAGGGCACCGATATCGTCGCGGTTGGCGGTAGCGAGCACCTCGTCGTAGCGGAACAAGTACAGCAGATGGCCCAGGGCCGCCGTGTTGGTAAAGAAGTTGACGTCCTGCCGGAAGATGGAGAGCAATTGACGCTGGAAGTCGGCACGCAATCGCGGCAGCCCGGCTAGCGCGGCATCGAGCAATAGCAGCGCCGCCGATTCGGCATCGCGCTGGATGGTTTTCGCCTGCTCAAGCAATTGCTCTTGTGCGGCCTCCTCCAGGCGTGGTCCGTATCGGGACGCTTCAATGGCCGAGCTTTCAAAGTCGGGCGACCAATGCAGTCGCCACTGCTCCCAAAGATGCGCCAGATCGTCGCGCTGCTGAAGATCAACCCCATCGGTCTGCCTGAAGCCGGCAATCTTCAAGATTCGCAGGCGGTGCAACACGCTGCTCCGCCGACGGTCGCGCGGCTCGTGCAAATGCAACTCAATGTCGCACGCCCGAAGTGGTGGTTCCAAGTCGAGCTGCGCCAGCGTGTGGCGAATGTCCTGCACCAGCGGGGGCACTCGGGCGCCCTCGGCGATCAGGCCGCGGCGATTGCCGCGCAGGGCCTCGTGAACTGCCTCGAGGAACGGATGCGCGGCACCGATGGCCAATTCTTCCTTGACCAGGGCCCCGGTCACAGCATCGACCAGGTCCCACCGCCAAACCTCAGAATGACCGCGCAGGGCCGCTAGCCCCAGGGCGGTGGTTTCTACTGCAATCAAGTCGGCCGTACTGACACGTTGGCCGCGTTGCCGCAACTGACGCGACACCTCAGCCAACAACTGCCGATAGGTTTGGCCACGGCCCGACCTTCGCCCCCCGGCATGGCCCTCCGCCGCAGCATGGCCCTGCTTTGCGGGGGGAGCCTCACCATGTGGTGTTTGCCGGTCCAGCCAAACCTGGTGGTAAAAACCGGGGTTCGGCATGCCGGCTTCATAGCCGCGCAGGCTATCCAACCGCTCGTAGGAGTAGGGAGTGAGTGCAATACCTGTCGTTTCGTCCGCGGCGTTCGCATCGCTTGGCGCAGCGCCGCCGGGTTCGTCCTGGTCCAATGGACCATCTGGCGGTGTGGCACCTACTGGAGCGTCCTGGACCGTTGGCTCGGCCGAAGTCGGAATGGTGGGGTTCAGGCTTTCGTGAACCATGGAGTGCCACTCATCAGGCGTGGGATCGTCCAAGCCGACAAACGGTTGTCCGTTGAGCCGCGCGAACAGGGCGTAACTGTGATAGGCCCCGGTTACCACGACCAGCGGCCCTTCAAGTTCAGCCGCCGCCTGCTGGATTTGCTCGGCCATGTATGCTTCGCGGCGCCGGTCCTCGGCAGGTACATGCCCATCGGCCAGGCGGATCAGCCCACAGAGGGTATGTGCTCGGCGCAGGTACTCTTCCAAGGGAAGATTCGCATCAATCTCGCAAAGCGTGTCCCAGAGCGCGTTGAAGTCCTCCACGCCCAGTTCGCGGCACAACACCTCGACATAGCCGCTGCAGCGCAATTCGGCATCGGCATACCGGTGGCTGAGGCTCTTGGCCGTGGCGATCTCCGACCAGGGCAGGTCGATGAATCGCGCCTCGGCTCCCTGTGCCCTGGCCGCCTGAAGTGCCTGCCATTCCGGCGAATATTCGCAGAATGGATAGAACGCCCCGCGGCGCAGCCCATCGGCCAAACGCACGTAACTGTAAATGGCGATCGGCAGTTCGTGCGGAAGCCACAACTCCTGCATATAAGGGTTGAAGTCCGCGGGCCCTTCGATCAGCACTGCCGCCGGACGCACCCGGCCGATCAGTTCGCGCACCAATCGGGCACAAGCGGGGCTATGATGCCGCACGGGGAAATACACCACCGGCGCCGACAGGTCCAGCAGCGGTTCAACATCCAGTGCCCCATCCGGTGCCGCGCCCTGTGGAGCGCCGCCGGACTTGGCCGGGTTGTCGTTGGCGTTGATCGGCGCCGCTTGGCGCGCGGCCGAGTATTCTTCCATGGCCACTGTGACGGAATGTTACGTTGCCCATGCCCGGCGAACGAACGAGTTGTGCTTTCAAACCTGCTGGTTTTCCAGCGGCATCAACAATCTTTCGGCGGTTCGACACGAGGCGACGCGGAAGCCCCCCGTGCTGGAACCAATCGCCTTGAGCAGGCCAGGCCCGCTGGCGGCCCCCCTGGTTAGGACTACATACCCGAGAGCAGTTGGTCCAGTTCGTCGACCAGCTCGCCAAAGTACGTGAGCGTGGTTTCCACCGGTTCGGGGCTGGCCATGTCCACGCCGGCATCGCGCAGCAGTTCCAGCGGGAACTTGGAACAACCGGCCTTGAGGAATCCCAGGTAATCGTTCAACTCGCGCTCGCCGCCCGAAAGCACCTTCTGGCTCAAGGCCACGGCCGCCGACAAGCCGGTGGCATATTTGTACACGTAGAAGGCGCGATAGAAATGCGGGATGCGGAAGCATTCCAGGCGAAGCTGTTCATCGATGGCGAAATTGGGGCCAAAGTAGGCGTCCAGCAGTTCGCGATAGACGCTGGTGAAACTCTCCACCGTAAGCGGCTCGCCCTGCTCGGCCATGGCATGCGTGATCTTCTCGAACTCGGCGAACATCGTCTGCCGGACCACGGTGCCGCGGATAGCGTCGATCTCGCGGTTGATCAGGTAGGCCCGCTCCCTGTCGTCCGTAGCCTCGGCCATCATATGCCGGCTGAGCAGTTGCTCGTTGAAGGTGCTGGCGACCTCGGCCACGAAGATCACGTAGTTGTAATACTGGAACGGCTGATGCCGGGCCGAGTAATACGAGTGCATGGAGTGCCCTGCCTCGTGGGCAAGGGTGAACACGTGGTCCAGCACGCGCTGCTGGTAATTCATGAGGATGTACGGGTCGCCGTCGTAGCTGCCACAACTGAAGGCGCCGCTCTGCTTGCCCTGGTTCTCGTATCGGTCGCACCAGCGGCCGCGCAGCCCCGCTTCCAGCGCATGGCAATAGTCCCTGCCCAGCGGTTGCAGCGACTCGATCACCAGGTCGACGGCGTCATCCCAGGGATAGTCGACCTTGAGGTCGCTGAGGATCGGCACGTAGGTGTCGTAGTGGTGGATGTCGTCGAGCTTCATCGCCCGGCGGCGCAGATCGTAGTACCGGTGGACCGACGGCAAATGCTTGCGCACGGCCGCAATCAGGTTGTCGTACACCGTCTGCGGAACGTCGTCGGCAAACAGGGCCTGTTGCAGGGCGCTGTCGTAGCCGCGTGCCCGGGCGTAGTAGACGTCGCGCTGGATGGACCCGTTCAGCGTGGCCGCCAGCGTATTGCGGTGAGCGTCGAACGCCTCGTAGTACTGGTGGAACGCCTGGCGGCGGACCTCGCGACTGGGGGAATGCAGAAACGCCGAAAACGAAGCATGGCTCAACTCGATCCGCTCGCCCTCTTCGTTCTCCAGATCGCCAAACCGGAGATCGGCATTGTTAAGCTGCCGGAATGTCTGCTCAGCCGCCTGGGCCATTTCGGCCTGCATCGCCAGCAGGCGTTCTTCCCGGTCGCTCAGCGTGTACGGCTTGTAGCGAAGCACGCGCTTGAGCAGCAACCGGTAAGGCTCTAAAGAATCGTCGGTCAGGAACTGCTGCATGGCCGCATCGTCGATCGCCATCAACTCCGGCCGAATGTAGCTCGATGCCTGCCCTGCCCGGCTCGCGACGTTCAGATACCGGGCCTGCATGCGCTGGTACGTGCTGTTGGCCGTGTCTTCCGCCGTCTTGAGGAAGGCGTACGTTCCCAGCCGCTCTCCCAGCCGATCGAACTGGAGATCGAATTCCAGGCAGGCCGCGATCGCGGCGGCACCGCTGGCCAGCGTTCCCCGAAAGCTCTCGTAGCGCGCAATCTGCGACTCCCACGCTTTGAAGTCCGCCTCCCACGCATCGTCGTTGGGATACAGGCTCGAAAGGTCCCAACGATCGCTCTCGGGAATCTCGCTTCGGGCTGGAAGCTTTTTGACGGGGGAAGGCTCCGCAGTGCTCGACATCGTCCGGCAATCCTCCATGGGAGTGAGGTGAATCCTACGTGCTTGGGCTGAAAATGGCCCAGGGAAGTGCGTTCCGCAACGTGGCCCCAAGCGGCACCTGGCCAACGCCGGTATCGCGGGCTGTCTTCCCTATCCTCGCAGCATACCAGAATCGGCCGAGCGTGGAATCGGGGACGCCGCCAGATGGCCGCCGGCCTTGCACCAGCGACTGGATGTAGAACCCGGCGGATGTCGCGTGGACGCTGGCCTTATGCCAGCGGGGCAATTTCGCCCCGCCCATCCCCGCGGTCCCCTGGGCCGTGGCTAAACGCGAAGGGGACATATAACGTGGTTGCTTGAAACCGCCTTATGAATGAACACAGTCACCGTGCAGGTCGCGCGGCAGGCTACCGCTCGGGAATATAGTTGAGCGTGTAATAAGCCTGGGGGTGCAGCAGCGGCAAGCCATCGGCCGATCGCACGCCCTCGGCATGCAACTCGTGGACGTGCCCTGCCTGCAGGCCGTCTACGATCAGTCGCGCGTGCAATCCATCGTCGGAAACCTCGATCGCCTTGATCGTGGGACTGGTATGGTCCACCTCGGGGCTGCCGTACGACGCCTGGTAAATGTAGGTGTAGGTTTGCAGCTTGTAGCTCTCGGGCTTACCGGCTGACGCGCGATCAGCGGGCCTCGTAAAGACCAGTTCAAAGCCGTCGGGCCGGGCCTTCATTTCCTTGATTTCAAAGGGGACCTTGTCGGTCCACGTGAGGCGATCCAGCGAATACGGTTTGTTGCCGCGCGAGCCCCAACCCCGGTTGGTTCCGCCGACGAACATCGTGCCTGACTCGGTCATCAGCACCGACAGCGCTCCGGAGCCGAACCCCGAGCGGAACGGGAAACAAGCTCCCTGGTAGCGGCCGTTCACCTTCTCAAGGTAGCAGCGCATCACGGTGCTGAAGGTCTGGTCGGCCACGAACAGTTGATTCTCGAACGGCCCGAATTTGCCGCCAGTGGTATCGCAGGCAACGCCCGCCGCCGATTGGCCCATCTTCTTATAAGGGAATAGGATGGCCGGTGGCAGCAATTGAGGAATCTTGGCGGCCTCGGTGATGATGCGGCTACCGCTCTCGGGCTCCTGCGGCTTTTCGCCAAGATTCGGGGCATGGTCGTACCAGCGATTACCGGCCGGGTGGCCCATGAAGTGCCCCGGCGCCAGGTGCCGCAGGCTGCATGTACCGTTCCACGGGCCCTGGTTGTCGGTATAGAACACATCGCCTGCGGCGTTCATGCCCATCCCACCTGGTGAGCGAATCCCGCTGCACGTGGGGATCGCCTCGCCATCGGGCGTGATGCGGAGGCACCATCCCCGGAACAATACGTTGCTATTGAACGAACCGGTCAAACAGAGCGTAACCCACAGGTGGCCCTGGGGGTCGAACTTGCTGCCGAAAGCGTACTCGTGATAGTCGCCACTGAGGCCCCAACCGTCGTACACGGTTTCAAAGACGTCGGCCGTTCCATCGTTGTTCCCATCCTTGATCCGGGTGACCTCGCCCCGCTGTGTGGCATACAGCCAGCCATCGCGATGGGCCAATCCCAGCACTTCGTGCATCCCTTCCGCATACCGTTGAAAACGGATTTCGTCCAAATCCTCAGCGAGCGGATTGTGAATCATGTAGATATCACCGCGACGGCTTGACATGGCCAACCGCCCGTCGGGCATCCACTCCAAGTCGCCGGCTTCGAGCACCACGCCCTCGGGAATCGGAAGGGGTGTCAGGCGGTAGTAGTCGTCCTCGGTTGGCCCTTCTTGCGCGGCGGCGTAACCGATGGCCAAGTTCAACGTTGCCACGGCGATGAAGCCGCACAGCACACAGTTGCGATTCATATTCATATCAATCAATCCTTTGCTGGGCGGATGGTCGTTATGGACACCTGCGCAGTTCATGTCCGCTTTCGTTCGCGCTAGCTCACCGAAATGTGGCCGATACTGCTGAAAAACGGAGAATTTGCGGCGCCGACCGTTCGATGCCCTGCGTTGGCGGTGCAACAATCAATAGCCATAACAGTATGAAAGCACTATGACCGTGCATCTCACCACATATACAACTGCACGATCTCGGCTTCGCCCTTTTCAAATTGTATTGGGACAAGCAGTTCGCTGCGGCCTCCGCTGGTACGAATCGTTGGCTCCCCGCCTCCGCTGGCCGTAATCTGAACCTTCAGTCCGCCGTCGATCTGCCAGGTGTTCTCACCCGCGGACTCGATCTTGTTGCCCACGGCAGCGCGATAGTACCAGTCGGCCGCTCCGTTCTTGGCGTCGAAGCGCAGGGTTCGTTTGAACCAGGGATCAAATTCCTGCGGCACCGGCACGAACAAGTCGCGCACCTGGGTGCCATCGCTGAGAGCATAACGGAACTCGGGCCGCTTGCTTTCATTCAGCACATAGCCGCGGAACTGATAGCCCAATTCGCGAGCCGATTGGCCCGGCCAAGGCGCCGCCTGACTGTTCAGTTGGGCGAAGGCGACCCCCTCGGGCAAGTTCACCACATGATCGCCCAGCGGCGGTTGAAAACCCTGTCCCCGGCCCGACCAGTGCCGGCCAGCGTCGATAAAGCCGGAATGCCAGATCAGCGCCAACCGGAGATTCTCGGCGTCAAAGGCCAAGTTGGCCCGCTCCGGATAGCCCACGCCGATGGCGCGGGTCCCGGCGCCTTCAATGAAGTTCCGGTAGATGCGCGGCGCAAAGAAGGGTTTCAACTCGATCGCCGAGCGGATCAGCCCCTCGGGGATACGTGCTTGTTCGCCGTCAGACAGGTACTCCCAAATCGCATTAATCTGCGTAATCGGCTGACCATCGAGTACGTTCTTCAATAACGACTTTCCGTCCGGCCAGGCCGACGGCATCCGCGTACCGGGCCGATAGGCCTGCGGGTTAAGCATATATTGGGCGAACCAATCGTGGTTCAACCGTTTCGTCATAATGGTAAGGTCGATGGACTGGATGCCGGTGGCCTCATATTTTCCAAATGAATGGCATTTGATACATGCGAAGGCCTGGCCGCCCACCATGAACCGACCATAGCCTTTAACGCGGTCCAGCGGTTCAGCGAACTGGTAACCTTGGCCTGGTTCGCCGCGATCGGCCGCGATGAATGCCGCCGCCAGATGCCCCACGTTTGCGCTCCCGTACTTGGGCATGCGGGTGTGCATGTAAGGTCGATCCTTGGCGCCGTCGGCGAAGATGTGCTTTAGCCAGGCCTCGGTGAGCTTGGCCCCCACGCCGTTGAGCGCAGGCGGGATTCGGCCCTCGTCACCCATCTCCTGCGTGGTGCCCTGAAACCAGGCATTGCGCTGCGGTTCCACACCGCCGCGCCCGCCCCGTTCATGGCAGGCGTAGCAGTTGAACGCGACCATGGAGTGCGCGATGGCGGCCTCTCCAGTTATCGGTTCAGCCGATTGGATGGCACGATTCCCCAGGGCCGCAACCAGGGCCGCCCGTTGGCGGTCGTCCAACCCGTAGCGAGGAGCCTTGCCAGCAGGCTGTTCGGCCAGGCAGCCTTGATCCACCTTTAGCGAGGCCAACGCCGGCGCCGATAGCTGGTTCGGCAGCGGCGCGTCATTTTGCTTGAGCTGATGGCAGGCCGCACAGCCCAGTGAGCTGAACAGCATCTTGCCTTGCGCAGCCAGGGTCGCGTCGATCTCAAAACGGTTTTCAGGTTCCGGCGGTTCCTTCGTCGCCTGGAGCAGCAAGCCAAGCGACTGCCGCCCCAAGCCGGGGCCCTCGATTTCGGCCGTAAGGGCAACGTCGGCGCTGGCCTGGAAGAAATCGACGCGTATCTCGTGCAGCCCGGCAGACAGCTTTTTCGTTTGGCTGCGCTGCTGGTAGGGATGCAGGCCGTCGACCGTAATCAGCGCCTGTCCGTCGATGCTTAACCGGCTGCCATCGTCGGATCCCAAGTGGAAACGGTATTCGCCTTCGCGCGCAATGGGCAAGAAGCCTTCAAACCGCAGGCCGAAGTTCTCCTTCCGCTCGGCCACCTGCCAGTCAATACCGACCGTCGTCCCCTGCACCTTGGGCTCCAGCTTGCCGAAGTCGGGCAGCTTATCCCACCGGCCCTCGTAATAGGCAAATCGCACATTCGCGGGCGCCTTCACGTCCTTGAGAAAATAACTCGCAATATCGCGAGCCTCGGCGGCCGAAAGATTCAGGTCGGGCATCCGTCCAGCCGGGCGCACGTGCAGCGGATCGATCAGAAATGCCGTAAGGCTGTTGATGGTGTATTTGGCCGCGAGATCGGGCAGTGGGACCGACGTGGCCACCTGGGCATCGCCCTCGCGCTGCGAAGCGTGGCAGGCTACGCAGCCCACGCTATGAAACAATGCCTCGCCGCGCTTCACCCCGGCCGCATCGGGCGCTGTTTCATGTACGGAGCCTGTCGAAGCCAGAAAATGCACCAGGGCTTCGGCGTGTTGCTTCCGTTGTTCCTCGGAAAGATGACCTAGCACGTGCGGCATGGTCGTGCCCGGCTTGACCGACTGGGGGTCAAGCAGCATCTGCCGAATCGCCTCGGGCCGGATGCGTGAACCAACCTGGTCGAGAATCGGGCCGCCCTTGGTGAGCACGGTCCCGGCTTCGAAGTCCTTGCCGCGATGGCACGCCAGGCAGCTCAGTTCGCCCAAGAGAACCCGGCCAGCCTGCTCCAGTGACAGCACATCGCTCTCGGCGCGGCCGAACCGCTCAAAGCCCGGCACCTTGGGGTGCGCGGCCTGGGCCGCTTGCGACGTCAGCCAACTGGCCGCCAGGAACACGGTGGCAAATGCGCCAACCGCCAACCAATGCAACGGTGAAGAGACAACGACGCGTGGAGTGCTCGGCATAATGCGATTCCGAGGTGTGACAACATCGAGAGCTTTGCTACGACATGGCCCGGCAGGTACGGCTGGAACGTGGTCGCAGGCCAGTGCCTGCCGGTGGGCATGCCGCGTCAACTATGGCCCCCAAGTGGGGCGGTTGTCAAATCCAGCCGGGGCGGAATCGCGGCCCCGGTACAAGGAACAGCAGCGGCGGGCGCTGCTGCCTTACGCGCCAACAGAACGCCGCGAGCCGATTCCGGCAATCCATATCGGGCGAAGCTGCCCTTGCCACGGCGGAGGCCGCAGGCAACGATGAGCCTGCGATCGCAGGGAATGCCGCCGCGCGACCGATGCGCTGCTCAGTATGGTTCTGCGCTCGACCGTCTGCTGTTCTGCCAGAAGTGTTTGATATCGCCCGAGATGGAACCTAGCGCCGCACCTGCTGACCCGTTGGAGCCCAAGCGGCGACACCGTCGCTGGCTGGTGCCGTGCATGAAGCTGGGCCTGATCGCCGTGGTGGCGGTTTTTATCGGACTGACGATCCAGCGAAGCTGGAGTGAAATCGCGGCGTATCGCTGGAACCTCTCGTGGCCCTGGCTCGCATTGGCAGGCGTCTTGTACCTGGCCGGCCTGCTCCCCTGCGGACTGTATTGGCACCGAACGCTGCTGGCCCTGGGGCAAAATCCAGGGTTGGCCGAAACGCTGCGGGCGTACTATATCGGGCACCTGGGTAAGTACGTGCCCGGCAAGGCCCTGGTGGTGTTATTGCGAACCGGGCTGATTCGCAGCGATCGGGTGGCAACGGGGATTGCAGCCGCAAGCGTTTTCTATGAAACGCTCACGATGATGGCGGTGGGGGCGTTTCTGGCCGCGGCGATCCTGGCGGGCTGGTTCCGCGACCATTGGGGCTTTGCGGCCATCGCCGCTTCGCTTTCGCTCGCGGCGGTGCTGCCCACGCTGCCGCCGGTTTTTCGCCGGTTGGCGAGGCTGGCCGGAATTGGCCGCAAGAGTGCCGATGTGGAAGCCCGGTTGGCAGGATTGGGCTACGCCACCCTCACCTGGGGCTGGGTGGCCATCGCCGGTGGCTGGTTTCTGATGGGCCTAAGCCTGTGGGCGACCTTGCGCGGAATGGGCATCACCCAGGCGGCCTCCGGTCCCCTGCATGCCTGGAGCCAATGGCCGCTGTTCACAGCCGCCGTATCGTTGGCCACGGTGGCCGGTTTCCTGTCGCTGATTCCTGGTGGCGCCCTGGTGCGTGAAACGGTGCTGCTGGGGTTGATGCAGCCGGAGCTAGGCGAGGGACTGGCGCTGCTTTCAGCCGTGATGCTGCGACTGGTTTGGCTAGCTGCCGAAGTTGTGCTCTCGGCCGGGCTCTACTGGTCGGCCGGCCGCCGTAAGTAGTCACCGAGTACGGTCCCCCACCGCACACGGACGCCGGCTGGTTGGCACCTGCGCAGTTCAGGTCCGCTCTCTTTCGTGCTAGCCCACCGAAATGCGGCCAGTTTGCGCTGGAGCACGGAAGACTTCCGCCTCCGATCGGTCGACGAGCAGACATTGGCGGCGCAACCATCAATAGCGCTCATTAAACCCGTTCAAACAGCGTTGCGATGCCTTGGCCCACGCCGATGCACATGGTCGCCAGGCCGATGTTGGCGTCGC
>CAZEEG010000009.1:0-19778 GCA_964511065.1 uncultured Pirellulales bacterium
ATGATGATGAAAGTCGCTTATATCCTGAAATGGTTTGAAAAATACGGCGGCGAACTGCTTGAGGAAAAAAGTGAGTGATGGGGGCGCTTACGCCTTCTCTGCCCGTTGGCGGTAGTACTTCAAGCCGGGTACAAAGAAGGCCGCGGCCGATACCAGCCCAAAAATCGAAATGGCATAGGTTGGCCAGAGGGCCATCGGGATCGCCGTCAGGTACAACAGCGCCGACTGGATATAGAACCGGCCGGAAAGTACGCCTGCCTTGGCCAAGAAGGTGCTGCCGCTGATGAGCGCCAGCACCGGAGCCAGGCTCAGGACCGGCAAGCGCGGCATCAAGAGCCGTTCAACCAGGAACAATAGCCCAGTGGCGAACATGCTGCCGGCCCAAATATGGGCAATCTGCCGTTCGACAAAGGTGACGGGCCCAGCCCGGCGCCGCAGCCACCAGAACACGCCCGCCCAAGCTCCCAGGCCAACGGTCCAAAGGCCCACGTAAGGCCAGGCCGTGGCGATGCCGGCCAGTTGCATGGCATTCGTCAGCAGGCACACGACGAGCAGCGCCGCGCTGTGCAGCATCCACAGCAGGCCCCAATTCTCAAGAATGGTCGCGTGGTGCGTCTCGCGGAACCAGCGGCCGATTACCTGCCGGAAGGCACCGCTGCGGGCGGAGATCGGTTCGCCCGCCAGGTACGCTTTCAGGTCGGCCGCCAGTTCTCCCGCCGTGGCATAGCGAAGTTCCTGGAGCTTTTGCAAACAGCGGAGTGCGATCATTTCCAGGTCGCGATCCACCTTGGGATTGAGCACCCGCGGAGGCAGCGGGTCTTGTTCCAACACCAACAAGACGGTATCGACCGGCGAGGCCGCTTGAAATGGTGGCCGGCCGGTGAGCATCTGGTACAGGATCGCGCCCAGGCTGTAGACGTCGCTGGCCGGGCCCAGTTCGCCGCGGCCTCCGGCAGCCTGCTCGGGCGCCATGTAGGCGGGCGTGCCGATCACGGCCCCCGTGCGCGTGAGGCTGGCCGCGGAATCAAACTGCTTGGCCAGGCCAAAGTCGCTCACGTGCGGATGGTCCTGTTCATCGATCAGGATATTGGAAGGCTTCAAATCGCGGTGCAGCACGCCTTGCGAATGCGCAAAGTCGATCGCCTCGGCCACCACCGCCAAGACCTCAGCCGACTCCCGCGGCGGCAAGGGGCCGTCGGCCAACCGCCGGGCAAGCGTGGTTCCGCGCACCAGCTTCATGGTGAAGTAGGGCCGCCCGCCAACTTCGCCCACCTCATACAGCGGCACGATATGAGGGTGCTCCAACCTGGCGGCCGCTTCGGCCTCGAACCGGAACCGTGAAACCTCCTCGGCCGACGCGCCATCGCCTGAGCGCAACATCTTCAAGGCAACCGACCGGCCCAGCGAGGGTTGATGCGCCTGGTAAACCACGCCCATCCCTCCGCGTCCCAATTCAGCCTGCAATTCATACTGGCCGAACATGCAGGGCAGATGGCGTCCAAAGCCCGACCCGGCCCCTGGGGATACCAAGCCATCATCTGCCCCGCCAGTGGCTGGTTCGCCGGTTGCGATTGGCCCGGGTGAATGTTGCCTTGCACCGGCGGATTCCAAGGCCAGTGCGCCAGAGGCCATTTCCTCGGCAATCAACACGGCCGGCCAGAGCCGCATCAGTTCGGCCGCTAAGTCTGGCGCGTCTCGGCATGCGGCCTGAAGGTTTGGTGTCCGCCCCGCGCGCAGTTCGTCCGTTAGCAACTCCAGCAGCGCAGCCAGCCGGTCGTCGTCGGCCGAGGGGGCCGAAGCCGCACCAGACGCCGCAGCCGATGGTTGTGCCGGCGTGCTTTCAGACTCCGGAGACATACGGCGGGGGGAACGGCTCATTCCAGGCTCCGGGCGGGATCCTCGGGCGGGGGACACAGTTCGACCACCACCTGCTCCAGGAACTTGGCCAACGTGTCCGCGGCAATCAGGGCATTTTCCTTGAGGCGATACAAGTCCTTAATGCTGCCGGGCCGCCGAAACACGGCCCCGAACGCGGCCCCCAGGCGCCCGGCCGTGGTCTTTTGCTTCACCAGTTGAAATACCTCGGGCGGCAACGTTTCCTGGGCCGTATCGCTTACGACGCGCACGCCCAGGCATGGTACGCCGTGCTGCTGGCAGGTGGTCAGCACCGCCTCGGTTTCCATATCCACGGCCAAGGCATCGAATTGTTGGCGCAGCTTGGCTTTCTCGTCGGCCGTGCGAATGATGCGATCGACCGTGAGCAAACGCCCCACGTGCAGGGAGTCGATTTTGCGTGCCTCGGCCGCGATCGAAACGGCCAGCGGTTCGCTGCCGCCATCGGTAACGACTTCGTTGGCGATCAGAATGTGATTGCGCTGGAGGGCGGCATCGAGCCCGCCGCAAAAGCCGGCCGAGATGACCACCGCTGGGCGGTGTCCCAGAATCAGCGCTTCGGTGGCGTGGGCTGCGGCCTTGCGTCCTGTGCCCGACTGCACCGCTACCACCGCATGCCCTGCGAGTTCGCCGCGCACCACGGTCAGTTGATTCCCCCGGGTACGGACGAGGCCCGCCATGCGATCTTCCAGGCAGCCCATCTCTTGCGGCAGGGCGAACACCACCCCGACTTCGGCCGGTGCCGAAGGGCCGCCGGATTGCGATTCAGACCTCGACTGCATGTATTGCCGCGCCGCATCGCCGGCGGCCTTGAGCACTTGCTCCTTGCCGGCGTAGAGCAGCCATCCTCGCAGCAAATGATGAAACGCCATGGGCGCTACTCGCTAGCTGAAAATCGTTGGGGTGACGAACCACCGGCGGGGGGCCAGCGGCCGCGTCTCCAGTAGTGGCCGTGCCTCCGACATTCGAACTGGGCGTTCCGATCGGCCGACAGGTTGCCAACATTTCGTCCAGGTCGGTCATTCGGCCATCGGCTCGGCAGTCGAAGGACTTCCCGATCGGTCGGCAGGTTGCCAGTGCGCAGCGGGCCGGCGGTTCCTCTGCCATTCTACCCGATGTCAAGCCCAACTGCCGTTTACCGAACGTGGCGGTGCGAGTATGTTCCCCGGACTTTTCCCATGGGGGCCGCTTCAACCGCAGGCGTTGCTGGCTGTCTTGCCCATCTTTGCGCGGCGTGCGGCAAGTGTTTCCAGCCCCCTTCGACTTGGAGAATGTGGCATGATACAGCTTCGCGGCCTGCTGGCATGGCTAGCCCTGGGTGCAAGCCTGACGTTTGCCGAAGACTTCCGCATTCGCAACGAGGTCTACTCCGGCAACAAGCAGATTTCAGAAACCATCACGCTGTTTCGGGGCGGCCAGGTGTACGACATTCTCCGGGCACCCGACGAAATCGTGGTGTTCGATCCGGTTCGGAGTCGGTTTGTCCTGCTCAAGCCGGCCCGCAGCATACGCACCGAGATTACACTCGATCAGATCAATCGCATGGTTGAGGACCTGAAGGTCGAGTTGGTCAATCGCGGCGGCGGTCTGCAGCAGTTCCTGGCTTCGCCCTCTTACGAAATCAAGCAGGAGAACGCGAAAGAAACCCGGTTTGAGGGCGACTACGCCAGTTACGTGGTGAAAACGGAGAAAGCTGCCAGCCTGCTCGCGGCCCGGCAGTTTTCGCAGTTTTCCGACGCCTATACCCGGCTGAACGTGATGAACAACCCGGCCCTCTTGGCCCGGCAGCCCATCAATACCTGGCTGGCCGATCAGGAACGGGTGCCGACTGAAGTGGAAGTGACGTATTACAAGAAGACGCTGGGCATCCGCTCCAAGCAGCAGTCGTACCGCAGCGAGCACGCGATCACCTGGTTCCTATCGCAAGATGACCTCAAGCGCATCGAGAAGATCGACCGCTGGCTGGTGACGTTTGAAGCGGTCGATTTCGACACGTATCGCAATGCCTCGGCACTTGAGAACTGATTCCCGGCCAGCGCGGTCACGGCTTAGGACAGACATCGCCCTTTAGCAGACATCGCCCAGTGTCCGACGTGGCCCTCCGCTTGCGTCTCACGGGCAATGGGCGGCCAATAATCCCTGTTGCCGCTAAGATTGCCAGCCGCCGAGAGCCGAAGTAATCCGGAAGGCCCCCCTGGTGGCCGGTGCGGCGGCAGCAGTGAGTGCGCCGCGAGCATTGCCACCTGGCACCTTCCTGGCTGCACCTGGCAGTCACCGTAATCTCCCGCAGTCCACCACGGTCCTACTTCACGGCGCGCCGCGACATGGTGCTGAAAGCGTTCGCCGCCGCTTTGCTTTTCGCTTGGGCGTTCACCGGGCCCATTGCTGGCGCGTGCGCGCAATCAACCGAACAACCGCGGCGGCTGGCCGGCCAGCGGTATCTCGCGCCCCGGAACGATGTGGCGGGCGACCACGAGATTCGCCGGCTGCCCGATATCCGCCTTTCGCGGCTGGATCCCAATCTGCGCATGCCGGAGCGGGATATCGATCAGGCCGATGAGCCCGTTTACAGCCCTTCGTTCTCGTCCGATCCGTTGATCGTCCCTGACGAGGTCGAGGTGACGCTGGCCGCGGCAACGCGGCCCTCAGCTTTTCAGATGGCGAGCATCACCGCCACCCGGGTTGTGGACGAAACCTTCTCCATCACCGACCTGGAAGCCTTTGGCGTCTGGGCGCTGCCAGTGACCCCCCAGGCTCCCTTGATTCTGACGCCCGGGTTTGGCGTGCATGATTTCTCGGCCGACGAACCGCCCGGCATTCCGACATTGCCCGAGGAAGTGTTCGACTTCTACCTGGATTTTCGCGTGCTATACAAGCACAGCGAACGCTTCTCGATCGACCTGGCGGTAACGCCCGGCTATTACAGCGACCTGCACAACAAGAGTTCGGACGCCTTTCGGATCGGCGCGCGGGCACTCACCATCACCACGTGGACGCCAACTCTCAAGACGATTGGCGGCGTGGTGTACCTCGACCGCGACGATTACCCGTTCGTTCCGGGGGCCGGGCTGATCTGGACACCGACCGCGGATTGGGACATTCACATTGCGATGCCCAAGCCCAAGGCGGCGTATCGTTTCGACGCCAACCCCGGCCGCGAGCGCTGGGTGTATCTGGCGGGCGAGTTTGGCGGCGGGGCCTGGGCCTTTGAGTACGATGGCCGCGACGACGTGATGAATTACAGCGATCTGCGCTTGTTGACCGGCATCGAACAGCGCGGGCCGGCGGGGCCGGCCTTCCGCTTGGAAGCCGGTTACGTCTTCGCACGGAAAGTGGAGTTCAACCGCGCGCCGGAAAAGTTCGAACCCGACGACGCATTCTTGATTCGCGGCGCGCTCACCTACTGAGCGCCACAGACTTGCCGTTCAGTCCAGTTCGCCAATCTTCAAGTTCCGCCACCGGACTTGCTTGCCGACCTTGCTTTCGTCGTTACCCACGCCGTGCACCTGCAGCGCGATAAAGCCGCGGGGCGTTAGCGAATCGGTAAGATCGGCGGCAGGCACGCCGTTGATCCAGGTCTTGATGGAGTCGCCGCGGCACTCAATCCGGAAGTGGTTCCACTGGTTCTGCTTGAACGCGGACTGGGCGGGCTTGTTATTGGCCAGATTGTTGAGCCATCCCCGGCGGCCTTCATCGTAGATACCGCCGCTCCAAGCGCGGCTGGATGGGTCGATCTCCACCTGGTAGCCATGGACTCGACCGGCCGGAATTTTGATGGTGCGGTCGCCGGCCTGCACCTCGCGCGGCTCATCAAACACCTGGCTGCGAATCTGCACGCCCGAGTTCAATGGCGGATCGACCTTGAACTCCAGCTCCAGAATGAAATCGCCATACTCCTGCTTCGTACACAAGAAACTGTTGGGCGTGGCGGGCACCGACGTGCCGACAATGACGCCGCCTTCCTCAATGTGATACTTGGCCTTACCGCCATGCTGTACAAACGCATCGAGGCTCTTGCCATCGAACAGCGGTTTTAATGATTCGTTCTCGCCGGCCGAGGTGGTGGACGAACCAACCAGCGACCAGCCCAGCAGCGCCGCGGCAAAGGCCGTAGCGTGAAGTACCCTCGTTGAACGCATGATCGACGTTATCCTGTGCCAAGTATTGGAACGGTTGGATCGAACTTTGCGGCGCGAATGTCTGACGCCATGGATGCGCCGCCGCTGAAGCGCGTCCCTACTTCGAGTGCGAATCGAAGGTGCGAAGCAGAGCGCTAGCGGCTGCCTGGCCTTAGCGCCGCGGCATTCCACAGGCCCGCGACGAAGGCTGAAGCATAGGCGTTCCCATCGTAACTGCTCGCTTGGGCGGTCGCTATCCCCGCGTTCGCCGCACCGGGAAGGGGGAAAGGGACGAGTCGGGCCGCCATTGTGCAGGCTCGCCAGGATGGCGAGGGCGGTCAAGTAACCTCCGCCCGGCATGCCTGATGCTTGGGGGGTGCGCTGCCGCCTTCTCTAATGAACCGTGGGCCGCTGGTCGCCTTTTTCCGCCGCGCATGCTGCTGCGGTGCGGCTGCCACCCTTGAAACCATCTGCCAACCGCCGCACAATGACCGCTCCCATTGATCCATTACGCGGCCGCGTCGGCGGTTGCCATCGAATATGAATCCACTTACCAGGGAAGAAGTTCCATGTCGGGAAACAGCGTCATTCTCAGCGGTTTTGCCGATGAGGCTGCCAACCAGAAGACCGCCGTGCAGCAGTTCTCGGCTTTTGCCGCGCTGGGGCTGCACTACTACAGCATCCGCTTTATCGACGTGGGCGGCGGCGTCAAGAACGTGATGAAGCTCACCAAGAGCGAAATCACCGATATTCGCCACCTGATGGACGAGTACGGCCTGAACGTGGCGTCGATCGGCTCGCCCATCGGCAAGGTCAAACTGCAGGATGTGGAAGACGGCAGCAAGAACGAGTACATCCCGTTCGCCAAGTACCTCGATAAGGAAGTGAAAACCGCGTGCGAGCGGGCCCACGCCTTTGAAACCAAGCTCATTCGCGGGTTTTCGTTTTATCATCCCCGGGGTACGGATCCTCGGCAGCACCTTCCGCAGGTGGTCGACCAACTCGGCCAGATTGCGGAAACGTGCCACCGCAGCGATCTGATCTATGGCCTGGAGGTGGAAGCCAACCTGGTGGGCCAGAATGGCGAACTGCTGGCGGAAATCCACAGCCAGGTGGATCACCCCGCACTGGTTCTGATTTTCGATTCGGCCAACCTTTCGACCCAGGGCTACAGCCCCGACGAGGTCTTCCAGCAGTACCTGGCAATGAAGCCGGGCATCGGCTGGATGCACATCAAAGATTACAAGCATCCCAGCCCGACCCAGCGGACGGATCACGTGGACGAGGAAGCGCTCAAGCACTTTGTGCCGGCCGACCAGGGCGACAGCGCGCACGAGATCATTCTCCGCGACTTCCGCGATTACATTCCCACGATTGAAGCTCGCCTGAAACCTCGCGGGGTGCCGGGCGTGTTCCTCGACCTGGAACCGCATGTGAAGGGCGGCGGGCAGTTTGGCGGATTCAGCGGCCCGGATGGGATGGGCGTGGCCCTCCGCAGTTTGTGCCGGGTGCTGGACTACGTGAAAATCGACTACCACCTGCGCGACTTCGACGACGTGCGCGCCGCCCGGGGCTTTTGACGAGCGCAAGCGTCCCAGCGGCGAGTGCGGTTCAAGCGGCACGTGCCACGGCCGGATGGATCGTGGGGCCGCGGTTGCGCCTTGGACAATTCGCGTACCGGGGGCGGTCGGCCGGTGGAACCGGCTCTATGGGCGTGCGCTTCGAAAGTCGATCTATCGGAAGACGCGCGGAAACGGAACCGGCCCTACGGGCGTTGCCTGCCTGGTGCCAGCGATTGCAGGGCGTCCAAACGCAACGTGACCAGGTAGATTGACGTGCGGCCTTCGTGGCCCGAGTAGTAAGAAACCAGCACCTGGTTGCGATCTTCGTCGACCACAAAGCCTGGGTAGCTGGTATCGCCGCCGCTGGGCAGCACCAGCAGGTCGTGGAACTGTGCCGTTTGGGGATCGAACCACCACAGCGCCGTGGTGTACGGCCGGCTTTCATAGCTACGACTGCCGGCCAGCCAGGCCCCGCTGGGCAGTTGCACGAAGTTTGGCCCGCCAAAGAGCTTGTTGGCCTCTTTCAGTTCCCACTTGGTATACGGCGGCTTGGCCCGGCCGACGAACGCCTTGTTTTCGTGGTGGCGGATCATGGCGATCATGGTGCCGTCGTCTTCAAATCGCAGCGTGGTTTCAGTGGGCGACGACAGCTCCAACTCGGTCACGTGCTGATAGTGGATACCGTCGGTGGTCTTCAGCAGGTGCAACCGCCGTTTCGATCCTTGCGGAATCTGCTGCACGCAACCCCAGCCGGTATCGCCCCGCCAGGTGACGCGCCACAGCCAGTCCTGCCCGGTGATGATCGGCTCGGGAAACTGCACCTTTTGCGGGCTGGAGAAGTTCTCGCCGTTTTCGTCGGAGAAGGCCACGCGGCTTTCAATCTTCAGTCGCTTGCTGCCGTGGTAGTACGAAGCGCCGGTGTTGACCATCAACCGGCCGTCGGGCGTGATACTCAGCTTGGGATCGCGCAGGTCGACATGCTGCTCGGCCAGCAGGGCAACCGACTCCCAGTTCTGACCATCGGCCGAACGGATGACGCGAATCGTGCCGTTGAGGCCCGGGATATGCCCTGAACCTTCGCGAAAGGTGCAATAGAGTTTGCCCTTGAAGCGGATGAGGTCGGTGAAGGCGCTGTGCTGGGCACGATCCCAAATCCGCTCAATGGATACGACCAATTTTTGTTCGTTGGTTTCTTCGGCGACGGCGACCGTGGCGAGAAGCAGCAGCAGACAACAACCGGCACCTATCTGGCGAGGTTTCACGATGTCCTCCTCTTGGAAATGCGGTTGGCGAGACAAGACCTGCCGTGTGACACGCCGCCCATCGTACCTGCCGGGGCGGCGCGGCCAAACGGTTTGGGAGCAGTTCGCGCAATTCCCGCAGGCGGAGTGCTTGTCGCCACCCAGCAACCTATTTGCTTGAATCTGCTTCAGAGCAGTACGGGTTGAACCCAGGCGCGTGGGTTTGGCATCATCAGGCTGCTGCCGCGCGACCGCGGCAGTGGCGCTGTCCGGGCCGTTTGCATGGTCGAGGGCAGCGACCGTGCCATCCCTTTTACGTCATGCGAGCGCCTGCTGTTATGAATACGCCCCGGCCTGCCAATGTTCGCCTGGTGCAAGAAGACGAAGCTCAAGGGCTGGTCAAGCAGATTTACGACGACATCAAGGCAACCAAGCAGATTGACTTTGTGCCGAACTTCTGGAAGACCCTAGCCAGTCATCCACCGCTGCTGGAGCAAACCTGGTTGCGGCTCAAGGCGGCCATGGCACCCGGCAAGCTCGACGCGCTGACCAAGGAAATGATCGCGCTGGCGGTTTCGGCCACCAATGGCTGCGAATACTGCATCCAGTCGCACACCGCGGCCGTCCGCAAGCTGGGGCTGGATGACGAAGGCTTGGGCGAACTGATGGCCGTGGTGGCCACCTTTAACGCCACCAATGCCCTGGCGGAAGGCTACCGCATCCAGCCCGACGTGCTGCCGCCCGTCGAGGAATGACGTTGCCGCGAGTTCGGCGTGGCGGCACCGGTTCTCCCCGGTCAAACCGTTGCAATGGGCGGGGCGGCTGTGCAAACTGTGGCCGAGGATGGAGGCCGCGCCGGCAACGGCCGCGTTGCCGCTGGTACCTCGCCATCGTTCATCCAAGATTTTTGCCGCCAGGATATTCTCGCCATGCCGATTGCCTTGCGACGTTGCGCTTTGCCGGTTGTTGGTTGGTTGTTCGGACTCTGCGGTGTGGCCGCGCTCATGGCCGGAGAATTGCCGAAGGCCGAACCGTTTACCGAGCCCAAGAGTTTCACCACCGGCATTGAAGGCCCCGCCTGCGACGCCCAGGGCAACGTCTACGTGGTGAATCTCAAAGATCGCGGCGACATTGCCAAGGTCTCGCCCGAGGGCAAGCTGGAGGTCTTTGTTCAACTGCCCGAGGGCAGCACCGGCAATGGCGTTCGGTTCGACCGCGCGGGCCAGATGTACGTGGCCGATTACACGGGCCATAACGTGCTGAAGATTGACCCGGCCACGCGCAAGGTGACGGTCTTTGCGCACGAGCCGACGATGAACCAGCCCAACGACCTGGCCATCGCGCCCAATGGCACCTTGTACGCCAGCGATCCGGCCTGGTCCCAGAGTACCGGCCAGATATGGCGGATCGACCGCGATGGCAAGGTTACGCGCGTCGCTGCCGAGATGGGCACAACCAACGGCATTGAAGTCAGTCCTGATGGCAAGACGCTGTATGTGAACGAAAGCGTGCAGCGGAACGTCTGGGCGTTTGACATCAAGGCCGATGGCTCTCTCGCCAACAAGCGGTTACTCAAGCAGTTTGAAGACCACGGTTTCGACGGCATGCGGTGCGATATCGACGGCAATCTCTACATCACCCGCTACGGCAAGGGCACCGTGGTCGTACTGTCTCCTCAGGGCAAGGTGCTCAAGGAATTCGACGTGCTGGGAAAGCGGCCCAGCAACTTGTGCTTTGGCGGACCGGATGGCCGCACGGTGTACGTCACCGAAGTTGAGCATCAGCGGTTGGTCAAATTCCGGGCCGACCGGCCCGGCGCCGCATGGCAGCGGTGGCAAGACCAATAGGCCGCCCTCCTTCAACTTCATCTGAGGGACGCCCCCTGCTCGTAGATCGCGGGAAAAGCGAGCCGCCCGCAGGCTGTGTCATCGTTTTGATGGCATTGGCTCGCGGCTTGTGTTGTCAAAATGACTACACTTTGGCACGTCGTGAGTTGGCGGCCCGCTCGTCACGGCTCCGATGATTCTTTGCAAGTCATTGATTCATAAAAAGTTGCGATTCCGTCCATTCTTGGGCGGGACACTTTGGCACGCGCGTCGCTTTCAGTGGTATGCCAGCAGGGCAATCGCCCTGGCCCCCCACTGAACCTTTCAACGATTGAACGGGAGAGACGTGATGAACGCCAAGATGTTCGCGATGGTCGTGGCTCTGTCGGCAGTTGTAACGCTGGGTGCGATGCCGGGAATGGCGAAGGCCGATCATGGGCATTTCGCCTACCGTGGCCCCCTGTGCGGATGCAACGGCGAGTCGCAAATGATTGCGGCCCTTGGCCATATTGCCGATGCGGCCGACGAGTACTTCCATCGGCACTTCAATCACGCTGCCCGTAATGCAGAACTTGCCCTGGAAGACCTGCGTGTGGCTTGCCACACGGTGAGCAGCCGCCACGCGCACGACGACCTGCACGAAGCCCAAAGGCAGCTTGAGCGGTTCCTGCATTTCACCTCGGTGCGGTACCTGGAGCGGGCGGCCCAACTGGTACGGCACGCCCTGGAAGTGGAGCAGGCTGCGTTTCGTGCCTGCCCCACGCCGGCCCCGCAGCCCGTGATCGTGCAACCGGCCGTGCGCCCCGTTCCTGTGGTTCGGCCGGTGGTCGTGCCGCAGCGGGCAGGGATCAGCATTAACGGCCGCAACTTCGGCCTGCGGATTCGGTTCTAAGCAAGACGAAGGGAAGGCCTTGCAAATAGGATCGGTCTGCCCGAGGTGCCCAGGGGGCTGCTGGCAACGTGCCGATCGGAACGCGGCGAATGGTCCGCAAAGATTCGTACCCATAACCCGGTGCCGTGCGGTTGGTGATTGCCACCGCCGGCAGCGGATCTCCATAGCAAACCGGCCGGGCGCGTCGCAAAGCGGCGCGACTCGGCCGGACCGGTTTATTGGTGAGCGTTTGGTTCTCAATGTGCTGGCGGTTGACCGGTGCCTGCCGGGTGTATCAACCGCGGTTAGTCGCCCAGGCCGGCCAGTTCGCACAAGTTGGCGGCCATGACCGGTTGAGGACAACTCCAGACCAGGAAGAACAGGGCTTCGCGGCACCACCGTCCTGCGGGATGCCCGGCTACATAGCCCGTCCCTTTGGCGGCAGCCAACGAGGCCTGCGCGGCCCGCAGGGCCAGGCTGTTGGCCCGGGCCCTAAAATCTTCGAGCGTGCAGACTTGCTGCCCGGCGGCCAAAGCCATGAGGTCGCTTTCCATGAGTTGTTGTTCGGCTTGAAGCTGATCGGCCGGAGGTTGAAGATCGGGGCGAACCTTGGCTTCGCCTTGAAGATAGGCGATGGCGGCCGCGGCCAACCCGATGGCCAAGGTCGACGTTTGCAGACCGCCGGTTCCGGCGCCTTCGCCTTGTTTCATGACATCGTGGACGGGTCCGGCAATGAGCTGGTCATCGGCAACAAAGACTTCGCGGCAACGAACAGCGCCCGTATGACTGCTGCGCACGCCAACCAGTTCGGCCGGTGGATCGGCGCTAACGCCCGGCGAATCGGTGGGCAAAGCCACGAGAATCTGCCGCTGATCGTCCAGCGTGGCTCCAATCACCACGGTTTGCGCGTGGATGCCGCCGGTGACCCAAGGACTGAAGCCATCGAGGATGTATCCGCCATCAACCGGCCGAGCGCTCAGCACGGGTTTGGCCAAGTGCCTGCGACTGGTTGTCAAATGGCTGATGCCGACAGTGGCAAACGTCGTCCCGGCGGTAAGATCGGGCAACAACCGCTGTTGCAGCGGGCGGTTGCCCTCTGCCGTAACAAGGCGACGGCAGGCCCCCGTACGCTGCGTAATAATGAAGGTCGTCGTGAGGCAGGCAGAAGCCAGGCGAAGGTAGCCCTGGGTGACGGCCCGATCGTCCCACTCGAATCCTCCCCACGATGCTGGCATGAACCAGCGATACACACCGTACTCGCCGCACAAGCGAAGCTGTTCAGCGGGCCACGTGCCAGTGCGGTCGGTTTCGTCGGCCAGTGCGGCAAGCCGCTGGCACAACTGATCCAATTGTGGCGAATCGGGGTGTTGAATCTGGGTAGTTGAGGTCATTTTGGTTGTGTTAGAGGGATTTGCCGAAACTAGGCTTGCGTCAAGAGGCTAATTCGGAAAGATTTATCGTGACCGATTGACGGTAAGACTTGCGCAGTCTGCAAGCTTTGCCAGTAGCTGCATCGGCGACATCCACCACGAATGACATGGAATGGCCCCGGTTCTCCGCCGCCGGGCGTTGAATGGGGCAAGAACGAAACCAGTACACAACGTGTGGGCGATGCCGTTTGTGGCGTCCCAGCCGGTCCTGAGGAACAGGAACGTTTTAGCGACACGTTTTTAGCCTATCGCCTGGAACCGGCAATCGCAAACCGGCGCCGGTCGTAAGTGTGAGCTAAACAAGGGTGTTGATTGCGTCGGTAACGACGCGCCAACGGCGAGCCGGGTAACCCCCCGGCAGCTAGCATCCACTCCGGGGAGCGTTTCCCCGGCAACGCCCGCATTATCAGACGGAACGCGACAGTAGGAAACACAAAGTCATGGCTGGAACTGAGACCATCCCCGCTCAAGAGGTCGAGATCCCCAACGTGGAAGGTATCACCCCTCAAGCGCTGTACGACAAGTGCATGACGCTCGCCCGAAACCTGTGGTGGAGCTGGCAACCCGAGGTGGGGAATTTGTTCCGGGATTTGGACCCGATCCGCTGGCGGCAATTGGATCACAACCCGATCGCCCTGCTGCACGAGTTCACCCCCGAGCGGCTCGATACCCGGGCTCAGGAACTGGTGCTTTATAGCCGGATCAACCAGGCCTATCGGCGGCTCAAGGAGTATCTCTCCTCGGGCGAACGGACCTGGGCCGCCACCCATGCCGGGATGCTCGGAGCCAAGCCGGTTGCGTACTTCTCCGCCGAGTTTGGCATGCACGAATCCATCCCGATCTACTCGGGTGGTTTGGGTGTCCTCTCCGGCGACCATATCAAGAGTGCCAGCGGCTTGGGCGTTCCCCTGGTGGCCGTCGGATTGTTCTACGACCAGGGCTACTTCAAGCAGCAACTCGACGACGAAGGCTACCAGCGCGAAGAATACATCAACACGCGCGTGGAAAACCTGCCGATGCAGCCCGCCCTCGATCCCTCGGGCTCGCCCATCACGGTGCGGATCGACACCCGGAGCGGCCCGCTGCTGGCCAAGGTATGGTCGATGAATGTGGGGCGGGTGCGGCTGTACCTGCTCGATTGCGACGTGGAAGGCAACAGCCCCCACGATCGCGAACTGACCGCGCGGCTGTACGGCGGCGACCATCGGACCCGCATCCGGCAAGAACTGGTGCTGGGAGTGGGCGGCGTCCGGGCGTTGGCCGCCTTGGGCATCAAGCCGGGCGTGTACCACCTCAACGAGGGCCACAGTGCGTTTGCCCCGCTGGAGGTCATCCGCCTGACGATGGAAGAAGACGGTTATTCTTTCGACGAAGCCTTGCGGCAGGTCGCCCGGAGTACGGTGTTCACCACGCATACCCCGGTTCCGGCAGGACACGACCGCTTCGATGGCGGCCTCGTCGAAGAACACCTCGGCCCGCTGCGCGATGCCTGCGGCATCTCCTACGACCAGTTGATGGGCCTGGGCCGCGTGGAACCTCAAAACAACGATGAGCCGCTGTGCATGACGGTGCTGGCGCTGAAGCTCTCGCGGCGGGCCAATGCCGTGAGCAGCCTGCACGGCCACGTCTCGCGGCGCATGTGGGCCCACTTGTGGCCCTGGCGGGTGGAGGAAGAAATCCCCATTGGCCACATCACCAATGGCGTTCACGTTCCAAGCTGGCTTGCATGGCAAATGCAACAGTTGTACGACCGCCATTTTGCGGTGGGCTGGATGGACCGGGCCGGCGAAGCCGAAGTCTGGCAAGCCATCTACAACATCGATCCGGGCGAGTTGTGGGAAACCCACCACGCCCTGAAGAACCTGCTGCTTTCGTTCGTGCGGCGCCGGGTCAGCCGCCAATGCCGTCGCCGTGGTGAGCACGACGAGGTCATCGAAGCAGCCCGCACGATGATGGACCCCAGCGTGTTGACCATCGGCTTCGCGCGGCGGTTCGCCACGTACAAGCGGGCGGACTTGATCCTGACCGACATTGATCGCCTGACGGCTCTGATGAGCGATCCGCAACGGCCGATCCAGCTCATCTTTGCCGGCAAGGCGCACCCGGCCGACGAACCCGGCAAGGCTCTGATCAAGAAGATCGCCAACCTGCGGCACGATCCGAGGTTTGCGGGCAAGATCGCCTTCTTGGAGGATTACGACATCAACGTGTGCCGCCACCTGGTGCAGGGCGTTGACGTGTGGCTCAATAACCCCCGCCGCCCGCTGGAAGCCTCCGGCACCAGCGGCCAGAAGGTGGTGCTCAACGGCGGGTTGAACTTCTCGGTGTTGGATGGCTGGTGGGCCGAAGCTTACGACGGCCATAACGGCTTTGCCATCGGCAACGGCAGCAGCCACGTTTCCGACGAAATCTCCGATCAGCGCGACGCTGCTTCGCTGTACGAGGTGCTCGAACAGCAGATCGTCCCGCTGTACTACGATCGCGATGCCGACGGCCTGCCGCGGCAATGGATTCAGCTCATGAAGAACTCCATTGCCACCCTGGCCTGGCGGTTCAGTTCCGACCGCATGGTGATGGATTATGCTCGGGCATCGTACCTGCCGGCTGCCGGCGGACTCAGTTGCGATATGAACGTCCGGTAGCGAATTCCAGCACGTCCGGGACACTGGCCGTGCACCTACGATCGGCCAAATCTTCAAGGGGAGCCTGCTGCGATGCGGTAGGTTCCCCTTTTATGATTTGCGACCGCCGGCCCCGGATTTACAGCTGAGAACGGGTCAGCGCATCGTAGCGGCCCCTATGCTCTCTCAGCGAACGTCGATGTGGGCCAGCCCGCTTGGTCTGCTTCTCCCAAAAAATCGGCTCCAGATGTTATGAATGTTCTTTACCCCATTTGGGAAGGATGACCGTTCCGGTCAGTCCGTATTCCTATTTGCTACGCGAAGAGCACCGTGGGGCGAGGAGCGCGCGTGCGGTGGGCCGAAACCGGTGGAGCGGGTTGTAAGCCTGCGCGTGCCGCAGCGATAGGAGTGGAGTTTACAGAGAGGCCTATGCCAGGATATCGCGGACGACTTCGCCCGAGGTGTCGGTCAGACGGAAATCGCGACCGGCGTAGCGGAAGGTCAATTGGGTGTGATCGAGGCCCAACAGGTGAAGCATGGTGGCGTGCAGGTCGTGAGTTCCCACGATACCTTCGACGGCACGTTCGCCCAATTCGTCGGTTGCGCCGTGGCGGTAGCCGCCTTTCACCCCACCGCCGGCCATCCACATGGTATAGCCGGCCGCATTGTGGCCGCGTCCACCGGGATTATCCTCGCGGGCGCCGCGGCCAAACTCGCCGCCCCATACCACCAGGGTATCCTGCAGCATACCGCGATCTTTCAGGTCGGCGATCAGCGCCGCGATGGGCTGATCCACGGCGGCCCAGCGATCGATCATGCCTTCCCGCACGCGGTTGTGGTGGTCCCAACCGGTACTGGTCACTTGAACGAAGCGAACGCCACGTTCGGCAAGCCGCCGGGCCATCAGGCATGCCGTTCCAAACCGCCGGCTTTGAGGTTCTTCCAGACCGTATAACCGCTGGATGGACGCAGGTTCCTTGTCCCAAGCCAAGGCATCGGGCACCGAGGATTGCATCTTGTAGGCCAGTTCAAAGGAGTCTGGCAGTCCGGCCAGTTGTGGGTGGTCGGGGGCATGAGCGCGCGCTTGGCCGTTCAGCTTCTGAATGAGATCCAGTTGGCGCCGCTGGTCGCCGGGCACCAAGTGGTGCGGCCGAAGGTGCGGGATGCCGCTGCCTCCGCTGATGAGCCGAGTTCCCTGGTACGTGGCCGGCAAGAAGGCCGAGCCATAGTTCATCGCCCCGCCCAGGTCGGTGATGGGATCGATGGTCACGAAACCGGGCAGATCGTCGGCATCGGTCCCCAATCCATACACGGTCCAAGCACCCAGCGATGGCCGTACAAAGGTTTCGTTGCCAGTATGCAGGGCCACGATCGCCTGCTGATGGCCGGGGTTGTTGGTTTGCATGCCGTTGAGCAGACACAGTTCGTCGGCCTGCGCTGCCAGGTGAGGCATCACCTCCGAGAGCATCAGACCACTTCGCCCGCAGGGCCGAAACGCGAAAGCCGGGGGCAGAAATGGTTTGGAGGCCGAGGCCAGGGCGGGCTTCCAGTCGAATGTTTCCAGGTGGCTGGGACCACCCTGCATGAACAGAAAAATCACCCGCTTGGCCCGAGGCTCAAAGTGCGGCCGCTTGGGAGCCAGCGGACTGCGACTGCCTGCTGCCGGTTTGTCCGCCCTGGCAGGCCTGGCATTCAGGGCCGCCAGCGCCAGCCATGCAAAGCCGCCCAGCGTCTTGCACAAAAAGCCTCGCCGGCCCGCCGATCGCCGGCTTGTAATGCCGGGCAGGCCGCATATGGCATGCTGATCCAGCGCATGCTCATTCAGTGTTTGTGAGTTTGTCGCGTGCTGCGAAACGTATGTCATGGCCATTCACCTTACATAGTAGAACTCGGCACTTGCCAACATCGCCTGGATGACGACGGACCAGCGGTAATGCTCAGCATCGCTGCCCGGGGCCGGTTCCAGCCCACGCAGGCAATGCAGCACTTCTTGGACTTCAGCGGCCTGGGCGGAGCGTCCCAGCAGGCGAAGGTAAAGGACCCGGACGCGATCCTCGTCACGCGCCGCGCCTCCGGATAGCAAACGCGTGGCAGCATCGGCCGAACATCGGGCCGCGAAGTCGCTGTTGAGCAGGAACAGCGCTTGCGGTGCGACCGTGGAAACGTATCGCTGCCCTTCAATCTGCGATGGCTCAGGGAAATCGAACAACGGATACATCTCCGGCAGCAGCGACCGCAGCACCGGCAGGTAGATCGTTCGATAGGGAGCGTCGATCGGCAGCAGGCTGTGAGCGGCAGAATGCCGGTTCTTGCCACCGATACCGGCCACGAAGATGCCGACGGGGCGCTGCAGCTTCAACCGGCCCGATACCCACAACATCGAATCCCGGAGCGGTTCCAGTTCCAACCGTCGCATGTTCGCCCGCCAGTACAAATCGTTCTGGGGGTCGATCGTCCGCTGCGGCGCATCGGGCGGGAGATGCCTTGAACTGCTGCTCAAGGCGTAGGTGCGGCTGAGCATCACTTCGCGGATCAACCGCTTGAGCGACCAGTTCTGTTGGATCAGCCGGGAAGCCAGGTGGTCCAGCAACTCGGGATGCGTGGGGGGCTCGCCCGTCGCGCCGAAGTTATTCACCGTGGCGGCGATGCCTCGGCCCATCAGGTGCTGCCAGACACGGTTGGCGATTACCCTCGCCGTGAGCGGATTGTGTTCGGAGACGATCCACCGGGCCAACTGGAGGCGACCGCTCGACGATGCCGGGATGGGTTCCAGCGGCGGCAGACCTGCAATCCTGGCTTCGCCGCGCGGAACGATCGGCCCCAAGTCGTACGGTTCCCCCTTTATCCGCAGTTCGCAGTCGCGAATGTCGCCTTCGCTGACGCCCATCGCCAACCGCGGGTCGTAGACAAAGCGAATATCGCGGTGCCCCTCCCGCCACCTCGCCTGGAACTCGTACATGGTGTGGACTTCTGGCGGGGCGGAACCCGACCGGCGACCCGCCGCAGCGGCAGGAGCAACGGGCGAAATGTGGCTCTCGGGCAACTGCCAGAGCCTGCCCTGGTCCACATAACCGTGCGATGAACGATCGCTGAGTGGTCCCTGCCCGGTCCACGTATCCATGCTGTAGTAGATGCCAGCCAGCGCGTAATAATCCCGCATGCTGATGGGATCGTACTTGTGGTCGTGGCAACGGGCACAACTCACCGTGAGGGCGAGGAAGGCTCGGGTGGTGACATCGATCTGGTCGTCCACCTGATCCATTCGGAAGGTTTCGTTCCGACCTTCCTGGATGTTGACGGCCCCCAGGGTCAGCAACCCGGTCGCGATCACTTGTTCGGCCCGCTGCGCCCCCTCGCCCGGCAGCAGGTCGCCGGCAATTTGTTCCAGTACGAAGCGGTCGTACGGTTTATCGCGGTTGAAGGCATCGATGACCCAGTCGCGATACCGCCAGGCGTAGGTGAAGGGAGCGTTCCATAACCGGCCGACGGAATCGGCATAGCGGACGACGTCGAGCCAGTGCCTCGCCCACCGTTCCCCGAACTGCTCACTCGCCAGGTAACCGTCGACCACCTTGGCAAACGCTTCACGATCGGGAGCCGGGTCGGCTACGAAGGCGGCAATCGCTTCCTCGGTCGGTGGCAAGCCCGTCAGGTCGAACGCCGCCCGGCGAATCAGCGTGTAACGGTCGGCGTCGGGATTGGGTTTTAGGCCTTGCTGTTCAAGCCGTGCCAGGATGAACGCATCGATCGAATCGCGGGGCCAACTGCCGTCGTTCACGGCGGGTACGACAGGGGGCCGCAGGGGCCGGAACGACCACAGATCGTATGGTTCCACCGCTGGTAATTGCGCCGGCTTGCTCAGCATGACCTCGCCAGCGGCCGAGGCAGGTAACGGCGGTTGTTTGCGCGGCGCAAGCGGGGGCGCTGCGGGCTTTTCGCCCATGGAGCCGTTCATCGCCTCGGGCACGGGGTTCAAAATGCCGGCCCTCTCGGTTGACACTTCGCGCACCTCTTGCCGCAGCGATTCCAGCGATTGTTGCAACTCCAGCAGCGCGCGATGCAGCGGATCGCTATCCTCCAACGGTACTGGCGGTGTCCCTGGCTCTGCCCGCGATACGGCATCGGCCGGATTCAGGCCCTGAGCCACCTTCCCGTCGTTCACCCGATCGTCTGCTGCCAACCACAACGTGGGCCGGATGGAAAGGCAACAGCCAAC
>CAZEEG010000009.1:19878-49110 GCA_964511065.1 uncultured Pirellulales bacterium
GACCGGGCCGGGCACCGTCACCATCGCCTTGCGGACCTTCGCGACGGTCCATCCCTAGCGGGCGAGCGGGCGGTTGCCCGCCGCGCAGGGCATGCACCTCCCGCTGCAGTTCTTGCAGTTGCCGCTGTAATTGCACGATCAATTGCAACAGGGCCGCTTCGCGAGGCGTCTGTGGCCGGAAGTTCGCCAAGGGATTGCCGCCTTCCTGGCCCATGGGAGGCGCGGGGTACTGGCCTTCGCGGGGAGCCATGCGGCCCGGGGCATCGCCTTCGCGCGGGCCGCGGCGCAGTTCACCATCGCGTGGCCCTGGCCGCACGCCATCACCTTCGCGCGGGCCGCTTCGGGGGCCTGCGCCATCGCGACGCGCGCCGCGGTTTCCGTCTCGCGCCGCGGGGCGCTGGCCTTGCCCATCGGCCAGCCTGGCCACCAAGGCCTGGGATTCATCGGACGAAGGCCGAACGTCCTGAAGCGTTAGCGAAAGACTGCCGGATGAGTCACCGACCGCAACGGCCGGGCCTGGTAGCCAACTGCTGCCAAACACCAGGCAACCAAGAACCACTGCCGAACCGATCACAACCTTGGATGTAAGCGACATGAAGCCGGTCCCTCCGGAAGCTAACGAAAGTGCATTTTGAGTGACATGGCCCAGGGCCCCTTGGCCGGCCAGGTGTTGCAGACTTGCCTGGACCGTGGAGGCCACCAGGGCAGGGCTAATGCTGGCCGCGCTGGCCGATGCCGGTACCACGCTGGCCAGTGCCACGGCTGAGAGCGTCACCCCACGGACCGCCAGTCGGCGGCGCAGCAGTTGCCTGCCGCGTTCCAACCGTCCTTTGAGGACGCTGGCCGTGCAGCCCAACTGTGTGGCCGCGTCTTCGCGACTGTGGCCCTCAATGGCGCACAAGAACAGCGGCAGCCGATACTTCTCCGGCAACCGATTCAACTCTTCGTCCAGCACGGAGCGGCCGTGGTCTTCGGCAATCTCGGTCAAGGTTCCCTGCTGGATCACGTCGGTGTTCTCCCACGGTTGCTCGCGGCGGCGAGCGGCGACGGCACGGGCACGCAAGGCCGTTCGATAAGCGGTCTGGTGGAGCCAGGCGGGTAGCGAAACCGCCGAACGCAGCGAGGCAGCCTTCCGCGCCAGCAACAGGAACGTTGCCTGAAAGGCATCTTCGGCATCGTGTGGATGCCCCAGCACTCGGCGGCAAACGCCCATCACCAGGCCGCCATGCCGGCCGACCAGTTGCGCAAACGCCACGTCGTCGCGTGCGGTGAGAAACCGCCGCAGCAACTCCGCGTCGCTTTCCGTGTCGGGCATGCTGTTTGGCTCCGCGGCAGGCATCGAACCTTTCTCGGATGGCACCATGCGCTGTTGGCCCTTTCCCACCAGATAAGAGACCGCGCGCCGACACGGCGGCACGAGAAATTTTCAAAATTCGCCGATGCAGATTGCCACGGCAGTGAACGGAGTCCACGCTGCGCGGCAGCCGCGCGTATGGTTCAGACGAGAATGTTCCAGGCCGCCCGCGAATTGGGCACCCAAAATCGGCGGAGCCAATCGCTGTGCGTGGTTCTTACGGCATACCACCGCTGGCCCGCGGCGGCAATGTTTGGCCGCCCAAAACCGGGACAGAGTGTCGCCGCCAGCTAGCTTGGGCTATCAGACCTAGGCGGCGCTGGCCTCGCAGTGTGCTGCGGAACAAGTGATTTCCCCTGAACGCTCATAGGCCCTGGTACAGAAACCGGTGACAGGCCACTTTTGTCTTGGTGTCTTCTACTCCTCGGTTCCTGCTCGTGCGGACCGGCTTGAAGATCGACCAACCGAACTAAAGAATGGTGTCTCACAGCGGCAATTTGAAGCCGCCGCGGAATGCAGGGCAACGTGCGGCCGGCACCATGCGCCGCACGGCATCCAATCTCACTCGCGTTGGAGTATTCATGGCGATCTTCACGACCTGCCCCAATTGCCGGGCGACGCTCCAGTTCGACGACTCGCAAGCCAATCAGCAAGGCAGTTGTCCAGGATGCGGGGCAACGTTCGTCATCCAGCAGGGCAATGCCGGCCAGCCATCGGGTTCCATGCCAGGCGGTTATGGGCAGGCGGATAGCGGCCCGCAAAGCTTTGGGCCGGGCAATCCTTACGCGGCGGGGAGAGCTCCCTCGGGCTATGGATATGGGTACGGGACCGGTGGATATTACGCACCGCATCGCGGCGGCGTTGTCCTGGCGTTGGGAATCTTGGGGTTCATGGTTTGTTTTATCCTGGGCATTGTCGCCTGGACCATGGGGAGTAACGACCTGAACGCGATGCGCTCGGGCCGAATGGACCCTTCTGGTATGGGGCTGACCCAGGCAGGAATGATCTGTGGGATGATCTCCACCATCCTGGGCGCATTAGGGACCGTCATCTTCTTGATTGCTGTCGCGGCCAACGCAGCCTTCTAGTCCGGCTGGCTCATGGATTGGTCTGCTGGCCTGCCTGGGGGGATACGGCTCCCGGTTGATCGAAGCGCGACATCGATCAACGTAGCGGGTGACATGAGCGTGTAGTTGGCCTCAAACTCAATCGCACCTCATTAGGGCACTGACCAGCCACGATCCAATGGGAGACGGTTGTAGTGAACATTCGGTTGGAACCAACCTCGCACTGGAACCATGGGTGGACGTTGCCCGCCGTGGTGGCAACCGTTTGGGCTGCGCTGCTGATGGTAGCGCAGGTACTCCAAGCGGTGACGGGGCAAGAACTGATACTGTGCTGGTTTCGCCGCGCAACCGGTATTGCGTGCCCCGCCTGCGGTGGAACGCGGATGGCCCAGTCGTTGGCCTCCGGCGACCTGCCGGGTGCGATTGCTTTCAACCCCCTGTTGTTCGCATTGGTGGCATCCCTGGTGGCTTGGGCCGCGCTGCGGTTGGTTTGGGGTCGCCGGTTGGTTGTGGAGTTGCATCCCCGCTGGCGGCGGGTAGGCTGGAGCCTGGTTGCCGTCGCCCTGGTGGCTAATTGGCTGTACCTGATCGCTGCTGGTCGCTGATGGCCTCGGGCCGTTGCCCTCCCTGTAAATGATCGATCCATCCGAGGGTTCGCACGATGAAGCACACGTTGCCCCATGCGTCGTTCGCCAGACGGGTTGCCCTGGCGCTTATCGGTCTTGTTGCCACGGGCACGGCACTGGCGGCAGGCCCGGCCTCCGCGGCCGACAAGGCCGAAGAGGGCTTTACGACGTTGTTTAACGGAAAAGACCTCAAGGGCTGGAAAACCACCGGCAACTGGTTTGCCGAGAAAGACGGCGTGTTGGCCATCGTGCCTCGACCCGGCGAGAGCGGTTGGCAGCGCTACGATGCGTATCTCTGGCACGGCAAGGAATACGGCGACTTTGTGCTCGATCTGGAATTCAAGTTGCCGCCGGGCGGAAACAGCGGTGTGTTCTTCCGCGTGGGCGATGTGAAGAACCCGGTGGAAACGGGTTTTGAAGTGCAGATTCTCGACAGCCACGGCAAGCCCGACGACCAACTGACCCATCACGACAACGGTGGTTTGATTCGGACGGCGGCCCCCACCAAGAATGCGTCCAAGCCTGCCGGCGAGTGGAACCGTATGGTCATCACCGCCAAGGGGCAGCACCTGAAGATCGAACTTAACGGCGAGCAGATCATGGATATCGATCTTTCCCAGACGGCCGGGAAGGATAAAGCTGCCAAGGGTGCGCTGGGTCTCCAGGATCACGGCCTGCCGCTGTGGTTCCGCAATATCCGCATCAAGGAATTGAAGTAACGGTTCCCGGCGCAGTTGCGGATCGCTGCTGATCGTGTTCGATCGTTTCTCTCGCCATGAGGCCCGGGGGTACGGCGCGATGAAGCTCATGTTCGCCAGTATGGCCGGCTGGGTGTTGTTAGGCGGGGGACTCATCGCCGTGGGTGCCGAGCGCGGCCAAACCTGGGTGCGGCACGTTATCGACGGTTCCTCGCGCGGGGCCGATGGAGCGCGGCTGGCCGATGCCAACGGCGATGGCCTGCCCGACATCGCCACGGCTTGGGAGGAAGGAGGGCAGATTCGCGTTTGCCTGCATCCCGGCCCGGAGCGGGTTCGCGAACCGTGGCCGAGCGTCACTGTGGGCCGCGTGGACAGCCCCGAGGATGCCGTGTTTGCCGATATCAACGGCGACGGCGTGCTCGATGTGGTCAGCAGTTGCGAAGGTGGCAACCGGAGCATCTACGTTCACTTTGCTCCGTCCGATGCCCAGCGCTATCTGGATGCCACGGCCTGGCGAACCGAGAAGTTGCCCGCCGCCGCTGGCAAGTCCCGCTGGATGTTCTGTCTGCCCATGGAGGTAGACGGCCGCAACGGTACCGATCTGGTGGCTGGCTCCAAGAATCCGCAGGCTGCGGTTGTGTGGCTTCAAGCGCCCGGCAACGGAGCAGAGCTCGATGGCTGGAGGTTGCATCCGGTGATGAAGGCCGGATGGATCATGAGCCTGGCCGCGGCCGACATGGACGGCGATGGCCAAGACGACCTGGTGGTCAGCGACCGCAAGGGGGACGCGCCCGGCGTTTATTGGCTTCGCCGCGAGTCGGACGGCAACCGCGTGCGATGGACAAAGCATGCCGTCGGCGGGCAAGGGCAGGAGGTGATGTTCCTCGACGTTGCCGATCTCAACAGCGACGGTGCCAACGACATTGTGGTGGCCGTCTCCAAGGGCGATATCCTTTTTCTGCGGCGCAGCGACGATCCCGCGGGTAGCGGCCCGCCGGCCCGCCGGGTGGACATCGCATCATGGTCCCAGTTCTCCATCCCCATGCCCGAGGGCGTTGGTACTGGCAAATCGGTCCGCGTTGGCGATATCAATCTCGACGGCCGCATGGACCTGGTGCTCTCCTGCGAGAATGCCGCCGGCGACCGGTCGGGACTGGTCTGGATGGAGTACGGACGCTCGCCCGAGGAGGGCCCTTGGCAGGTCCATGCTTTGAGCGGACGCAAAGGCGTTAAATTCGACCTGGTGCAGTTGGTCGACCTGGACGGCGACGGTGACCTGGATGTCATTACTTGCGAGGAGCGGGAAAACCTAGGCCTAATCTGGTACGAGAACCCCACCCGAGCCAGGTAGTCGGTTCTGCCAGGCCGGGTGGTTTGCGGGGGGCGGGCCGGACGGTACCGGAACCATCGGTTACGATCCACCACCACGTGCCGAAGCGGGAGGGGCATCTTGGATTGCCGAACATCAGAACCGGTTGATTGATCCATCCATTTATTCATTTCTTCATCGACGCGACAACACGATGCGCCCGTTTGGCCGACTTCTCCAGCACCTGGGGCTCATTCTTCCCCCGCTTGGTATCGTTCTGCAGTTGCTGCGAGACGGGAACGGCCGGCCGCTGTTAAGCGTGGGGCAAATGCTCGTAATGCTCGTGGCCGGAGTATGCGCGTTTTGGATTGGCCGCATCATTGAAGGGTACGCTAGCGATGGCCGGTAGGCTGGGCTATGGCGCATAAGCGGATGATGTCGATTGTTGCGCGGCGGATGTCCGGTTGTGGTACGACCGGCGCCGCGTATCTTCCGCTTTTCAGCCCCATTCGGGGGGGGTCTTTGTGGCGGACCGGCCTGGAGTAGAGCAGGCCATCTAGATTGGCCCTGTAAAGCGGACCTTGGCTGCGCGGGAGCAAATGGCAGGTCGTTCCGCGGCGCACACCAAATCGTGGAAGCCTGTCCGCCCGCGGCCGTTTGTCGCGAGCGGTTGCGGGGGCCGGTTTTGGTACTGCGGTAACTTGTATCCGCTATCTGGTGGGGGCGCAATCCGTACAGGTGATGCCTATGGTGTGACTGGGACGATCTGGAAGACGAACGAAGAAAAACAAACTGGGAGATTTGAAGAAACACGCCGGGCGCGTCGATACCTGTTCCTGGCGTCCAAGCTTTCTCACGCTACCCAGTTTGTTTCCCTTAAGGAGTCCTCCTCATGGTCAAACGCATCTGTGCGCCCGCCCTGCTGGCCTTCGCGTTCCTCGCCTTGGCCACCTCGGGTGCCGAAGCCGGTTTGTTCAGCCGCGGCTGTCACTCCAACTGCTGTGAGCCGACCTGCTGCGCTCCCCAGAACTGCTGCGAACCCAGCTGCTGTGCGCCGCAAAGCTGCTGCGAGCCGAGTTGCTGTGCGCCGCAAAGCTGCTGCGAGCCGAGCTGCTGCTGCGAGCCAGCTCCCTGCTGCAAGCGCGGCCCTGGCCTGTTCCACCGGCTCCGCTGCATGTTCAAGCGTAATCGCTGCAACGACTGCTGCGCTCCGGCTTGCTGCGAGCCGAGCTGCTGCGCTCCGAGCTGCGGCTGCCACTAAGCAAAACGATTGCGAGACGCGAAAGCGTATCGATCTCCTTTGCGAGCGAAACGGCTCCTCGGTTCAACTGAGGAGCCGTTTCCTGTTTTGATCTGGTGAGCAGGGCTACGTTCTTATCTTTCTGCTCCCCCTGTGGCGGCACCGCTGAACTGGCCCCCATCCTTGCCTGGCGGGGCGAGCTTCGTGTACTGGTACATCTACCGCAGGGCTCCCTCAGCGGCCGCGGTCGATTGCCTGGAAGCTGCGCACCTTCTAGAATCCACACCACCTGCAGCGACTGTGTGGCTCCGTCCTCATCGTTTGGTGGGGGGCCGCTGCGCTGATCCCCCGCCCCCCGGGAGCCGAACGACTTGCCAAGCCTGACCGTCGAAAATTACCTGAAGGCCATCTATCAGCTAAGCTCGGAGGAGAATTCCGGGCAGGCGGCGACGGGCCAACTTGCGGCCGCGCTAAATGTCTCGCCCGGCACCGTCACGAGCATGCTGAAAACCCTGGGGGAAAACGGCCTGGCTACGTACACCCCGTACGAGGGCGTCAGCCTGACTCCCGCCGGAATGCGACTGGCGTTGCGGGTATTGCGCCGCCACCGGCTGATCGAACTGTTCTTGTCGCAAACGCTGGGCATGGCCTGGGACGAAGTCCACGAAGAAGCCGAACACCTGGAACACGCCGTCAGTGAAAAGTTGATCGACCGCATCGACGAGTTCCTGGGCTTTCCCGAGGTCGATCCCCATGGTGATCCGATCCCCAAGGCCGATGGCAGCCTAGCCGATCGCGAAGGCCATTTGCTGAGCGATTGTTCGGTGGGGCAGGGGTTTCGCCTGGTTCGGGTGCTGGACCAGTCGCCAGAATTTCTGCGGTTCCTCAGTGAATCGCACTTGGATCTGGGGGCGGAAGGCACCGTCGTGGGCAATCGCGTAGAGGCCGGGGTTGTGACCGTGCAAATTGGCCCGCACCAGACCACGCTCGGCCACAAAGCGGCGGGGCAACTGGTCGTAGAATCGCCCGTGGCGTAACGCCCGAGAACCGCTTATCCGATGGAGCTGCGGTGAAATGCCGCGCCCCGGATTGGGCCACAGGCGAAGGCATGTCGAGAAGGAGGGTTGCCTTGGGTACGATCCGCTCGCACCCGGCGGTGCTGTTGGTCGTGGCCGCGTTCAGCCGGCATGAGCAAGCTCTGAATTGGGCGAGGGAACGTGCGGAAGCCGCCTTTGGACCGGTGGCCCTCGCGAGCGAACGCTTTGAATTTGAAGAGACCGCCTACTACGAACCCACGATGGGGTCACACCTTCGCAAGCAGTTTTGGGCTTTTGCGCATCGCGTGGACCCAGCGCAACTGCCGCGCATCAAGCGGCAAACGAACGCCTGGGAGGAAGAATATGCCGCAGTGGCAGGCCACGACGAACCGCGCCCGCTCAATCTCGATCCCGGCTACCTGACCTTGGCCAAGCTGGTGTTAGCCTCCACGAAGGATCACGCGCACCGGATCTACCTGGCCGATGGCATCTACGCGGAAGTTACGCTGTCATTCCGCGATGGCGCTTGGCAGGTATGGCCGTGGACCTTTCCCGACTATCGCCGTCCCGATTACCACGCGTTCTTCCAACAGTGCCGAGATTGGGTGAAGCAGCAGCCTGGGTGACAGTCGGCTTGAGCCGACCGATCGCGCAACAAAAAAGTGGGGCGGAGACGCTCCCCGTTGCGGCCGGTTTGTAGCCGGAACCAGCCGATTGATGGGTGAACGATCTCGCAACCCCACTTCCCAGGCGCAAGTGGTTCTGGCGTTTTACGTGCTTAGCCGAGTTCAGGGATCGGCTTGCCGTTCTCGATCATGTAGACCGGGCGGCCAGCCTGATTGACGAACTGGATACCCGTGTCGATCCCCAGCACTTGGAACACGGTCGCCATCAGGTCTTGTGGGCCGTAGGGGTTATTGGCCGGGACATCCACCTTGGGTGCCGATTCACCGACCGTCTGCCCCATTCGCAGCCCACCACCGGCCAGCGCCAAGGTACTCAGGGGAGCCCAGTGGTCGCGACCAGCGTTGCGGTTGACCTTGGGGGTGCGTCCAAATTCGCCGGTGATCACGAGCAGGATTTTCTTATCGAGGTTGCGCTGCACGCAATCTTCCACAAAGGTGGCGACGGCATGGTCCAACTCGGGGCTGCGCTGCTTCAGAGCGTTTTCGATTCCGCCGTGCATGTCCCAACCACCGTACGACACGGTAACGAACCCGCACCCGGCTTCGCACAGCCGGCGAGCCCGCAGCAACTGCTCGCCAAGCCCCCGGCCGTAGCGTTCCACAACGCGGGGGTCTTCTTTGGTAAGATCGAAGGCCTGGGGAGCATTGCCCAACACGAGGTTGAACGCCTGCTCTTCGAACTTGGAAAGCCCGTCCATCAAGCCGGATTGGTCGGCCTGGCGGTTCACGCGGTCGAGCCCTTCCAGGAGCGTCCGGCGATCGGCCAGGCGATTTTCCGGAACGACCAGCGACATGTTGCGGCGAGCTTCCCCGTTGGGATCGAACGGCGCAAAGGCGGTGCCCAGGAAGGCCGGCCCGTCCGAACCGATCCCATTCAGCCGCACATAGGTGGGCATGCCGGAGACGGGGTGATTGGACCCCCGCACCCTGGCCACGATCGAGCCCATCGAGGGCCGACTGGGCAGGCCGCCGTTGTCGATGTTGCGGTTGTCGTAGCCGGTCATCACGTAGTGGGTACCGCCGCCGTGACCGCTATTGGTGTGGGCGAACGAGCGGACAAACGCCATGTGCTGGGCCACACTGGCAATCTTGGGGAACGTGCCGCCGACAGTGACGCCCGGCAACGTGGTCTGCACCTCGCCAGTGACGCTGCGGTACTCCGAGGGAGCGGTCATCTTGGGGTCGAAGGTTTCCACGTGCGTGGGGCCACCGCCCAACCAAATCCAAACCACCGAGGTGTCTTTCACGGCTTGCCCCGAGGCAGCAGCCGCCTGGCGTGCGGCCAGCAGGCCCGGCAATGAGATCGCTCCCATCCCGAGTGTGCCGACCTTGATGAACTCGCGGCGCGTCGTTCCTTCGCAATCCCGGTAGCGTCGGTCTGTAAACAGGTTCAACACGGTACACCTCCGACATCATCCGTAGGATCAGATATTGGCTCAGGGCAAACGCCCCGCGCTGGGCACACGTTCGAGAAGGTCAACAGAGACGGCCAAGTCGGCCCGCGCCACGCAAGTGCTCAAGCGTTCTGAGCAGGTTGCGGACCCGTTCAGCCTCAAGCTTTACGGGAGCCATCCGTTTGCCGGCGGTAACGGCAACACGCAAGCTCCTGGCCTTCCATATCAAAATTGAGTGATTGGTACCTATCGTTACGCCAAAAAAGAAGCCTTCGTATAAAAATGTACCGATGCGAGTCCCCCGTTCCCGCATTCCACGCACTTTGCCAACGCGAATCGGGCCAGAACGTAGGCTCCGGAGGCGCTCTCATGAGCCGCACCCGTGCGAAGGCCTACGAAATAAGATTCGGCGCCGTAATTACTTGCGCACCGAGGATCATTGCAGCGTTGCGCGTGCGCCGCGGCTAGCGCAAGATCGTGGACCACAACCGCCTGAGAACGCGCGCCTCACAGAGAACAGGCTGCCGAGGCGGCATAATGTCGCAGCCCAGGCATAGCCTACGATGGTGCATCGCAGGTGGCTTGGGAAGCATGGAGAGACTAGGCCGCCTTTCGGTCGTCCACCGCCGTCAGGCCAGGCGAAGGAGCATCGCCCTGCGGAGCACCGTTGGACGCTTCGGCCGCAAGGCTCGCGGGGATGGTGGCGTTGCCTGGGCTGTCCGAGGCCGGCGAGGGCGTGAGCCGGCGCCAATGCCGGGAGTACCGTTGGAGCACGTCGACTAACTGTAACAGGTGCCAGTCCTTAGGATAGCTGGTTTGCATCCCGCCCACGGCCAACACCCATTGCTTCCCCTCGGCGGATTGCACGCCCAACGAGAGGGTCCACTGGTCGTTGCTCTTGGGCATGGCTGGCCCCTGGTGCTTCCATTCCTTGCGAAACTCGCCGGAGGCATCGTCCTCGAGCCGGGCTTCCAGTCGCATTGCGCCGAGCGACTGGACATCGTGAACCATGCGGTCCCAGATTTCGTCCAATTGCGCGTCGGCCAGCCGGAACTTTCGCATCGGGGTGGGCCGCGTGCCAATCACCAGGCGATGCACAAGGCTGTTCAGGAGGGATGCGATCTTGAGCTTGACCAGGGCCAACTCGTGGTGACCAAAGGCCCGCAGCCGCACCATCAGCACAAACACGCAGATGGTCACGATCCAGGCCAGGGCATCGTTGCGTAGCAGGGTGGCGGCAGTGGCCGAGGCTCCGGTGACCAGGCATAAGGCGCTGATCACGCACAGCGCTTGCCAGGTTGTCAGCCCTCGGTCTAGCAACCGGTGATGGATGTGCCCCCGGTCGGCCACGTCGAATCGCATGCCGCTCAGTTTGCGACGGATGATTGCCAAAATGGTATCGATCATCGGGATGGCCATCACGATGGCCGGCGCGGTGATCGAAAGCGTGGCCGTGGTCTTGATCGATCCCTGGATGCTCAACAGGCCGACGGTCATGCCGATGACCATACTGCCTGAGTCGCCCAGGTAAATGCTGGCTGGCGGCAGGTTGTACAGCAGGAATCCGGCTAGCGCCCCGGCGAGCACCACGGCGATGGCGGCCACGTGATCGTGGCCTTGGGCCATGGCGATAATGGCCAACATGCCGGCGGTGGAAAGTCCCACGGCCGAGGCCAGCCCATCCATGCCGTCCAACAGATTCAACGCATTGATACAGCCAACCAGCCAAAACACGGTCAGCGGGATTCCCAGCCAGCCCAGTTCAAACGGGTGGCCAAACATCACCACGCGGTCGACCGTGTACCCAGCGATCACAGCCGGCAGCACGGCTACGATTTGCAGCAGCAGTTTGAATCGGGCGTTGAGATCCCAGGAATCGTCAAAGCAGCCGCACAGGCAGACGATTCCCGCAGCCAAGGCCAGCACCAACGACAGCCCTTGGAGGTCAGCCGTTCCGCTGGTGGGACCAAAGTTCAGCAGCACCAGCCCCAGGAGCATGGAAAGATAGACAGCCACGCCGCCCCAGAGTGGGACGGGCTTCTTTTGCAGCTTCCGCTTGCCGTCGGGAGCGTCTACGGCTCCCCAACGCACCGCCAGGTGACGCGCCACCGGCGTCAGAGCCAGCGAGGCTGCCATCGTTGCTACAAAGCCGATCCACATGGCTGAAGCGTCGCGTCCTTGCGTGAAATGATTGCGGGCCGTGCCATCGGAACCGCGATCTCAAGGTCATACCGGCCAAAGGGATGACACGCCATGTATCGTTTCGGCCGCAGAGATGAGCACGGCCTCGGCGCACGTCCTTGTACGACGGGAGGGGTAAGTAGCCCAAAGACGCCTGTCTGGTCAACATCAGTTGAGTAGTGAGCCGTGCAAGCAATGAGTCGTAATCGGAGTTTAGGCGTGGCCGGAGCGGCCCTGGGGAGCAATGAACGCCCGCAAACCGCCCGGTCGAATCCGCAGCACCGTCCTGCTACAATCAACCCGCACGGCGCGAATTCCACCTCGGCAACTACCGGCAGTGGTGCTATCGCGTGGGGATGCGACGGCCCTTTCCGGCGGCACCGCTTGAACTTGGGAAGTTGTCGCAGCCCGATGCCCTGCGGTTAGTAAACCAGAGTCAGCAAACCAGAGTTGTTGTGCCGCGGCTGTCGGCGTTAGGCCAGCGCACGGTGGGCTGTGCTCCCCCCGGCGGACCGTGCCGTGGTGCTGGCAGCGGTGGTATTCGCTGCTTGGAAAAGTGCCAGTTGGTTCCTTGAACAACTGCTTCGAAATTTAACAGGACTGTCACAAAGCGATGAGCCGCAGGCCGTATGTTCTTGCGATCACCGGTGCCAGCGGTGCAGTCTATGCGGTACGGCTGCTGGAGGTGCTGATTGTCTCAGGCCACGACGTCCATTTGTCGATCAGCGAAACCGGCCGGCAGCTTTTGCACCACGAGCTGAATCTGAACGTCGATCTCCAAAGTTTCCAGCCGGAGTCGATCCTGCCCGACCGGGGAAATATCGAGCTTGACGAAAAGCTCCAGCGCCTGCGGAGTCTTTCCGGCGTTTCATCGGAAGACAGCAATGTGCTGGAAGGTGTCGGCGAACCGCCGGGCGCCATTCACTACCACCACTTTCAGGACTTGAGCGCGCCGGTCGCTAGTGGGTCGTTCCTGACGGCCGGGATGGTGATTTGCCCCTGCTCCGGGGCCACCCTGAGCGCGATCGCACATGGTGCCTCGACCAACCTGATCAGCAGGGCGGCCGACGTACACCTTAAAGAGCGGCGGCCGCTGATCGTGGTGCCTCGCGAAACTCCGCTTTCCGCCATTCAACTGGAGAACATGAAACGCTGTGCCGACGCGGGCGCCGTGGTGCTGCCGGCATCGCCCGGCTTTTATCACGGTGTCAGAGCGGTCAGCGACCTGGTCGATTTTGTGGTGGCCCGCATTTGCGATCAATTGGGCATCGAGCACAACCTGATTGCCCGCTGGGGAGAATCGTCGTCACCACCCAACGACGGCTTGCCCATCACACCGCCCGAGTTGGACGAGGCGGCGGACATCGCGGACGAACCCTAACAGCCACATAATGGTGGCCCGCAATGCCCAGCGCTGCTGCCCGCTAGGCCTCCCGCCGATGACGAGACTTTGACCGCCCTTTGAGTCCTCCATGCTGCAACGTCTGCAACTGTACCTCGGCCTGATTCGGTTCAGCCACACGCTGTTCGCGCTCCCCTTTGCACTGTTGGCCGGCCTGATGGCGTGGCACCAGCGGGCGGTGCAGAGCGAAGTGGGCTTTCGGTGGCAGGAACTGGCGGGCATCCTGGTGTGCATGGTGTTCGGCCGCAGCGCGGCGATGGCTTTCAATCGGATTGCCGACCGCCGGTTGGACGCCCTCAATCCCCGCACGGCGGGGCGACATCTGCCCTCGGGGCAGCTTTCGGTCGCCAGCGTGGCCGTTTTCGCCGCCCTGTGTTCGCTGGGCTTTATCGCGGGCACGCTACTGTTTATGCCGCGCAACCCGTGGCCGCTGTATCTCTCGGTGCCCGTGCTGCTGTTCATTTGCGGGTACAGCTACGCCAAGCGGTTCACGTCCTTGGCACATTACTGGCTGGGGGCTGCCTTGATGCTGACCCCCATTTGCGCTTGGATTGCCATCGACCCGTTCAACAACATCTGGCCAGCGGTACTGCTGGGCGGGGCCGTGCTGTTTTGGGTGGGCGGGTTCGACATCATCTACGCCTGCCAGGATGCCGAGGTTGATCGGCAACACGGTTTGCACAGCATCCCCGCCAGGCTGGGAGTCCGCCGGTCGTTACGGTTGGCCGCTGCCAGTCACGCGGTAACGGTGGGATTGCTGTTTGCCATTCCCAGCGTGTACCCGGCCTTTGGGTTGATTTACTACGTGGGGGTAGGACTGGTGGCCGTGCTGCTGGTGTACGAGCACCTGCTGGTCAAGGCCGACGACCTCACCCGGGTGAATCTGGCGTTCTTTCACGTGAACGCAGTCATCAGCCTGGGGCTGCTGGTGGTCGGCGCGGCCGATTTGGTTTGGTAAACAGGATCGGCCTGCCAGCCGTTTCCCTTCCTCTGGCTGCCTGCTATCATCCAAGGGGCAGTTGGGGGGGCGTTTGCGCCGCCCGCTGGCGTTACCTCCGTTGCCGTGGCGCCTCGTGAGGCCCGCTTCGGAGACAATGCCGGCCGCGCCAAAACCGGCCGGATGGCGAGCATCTGGCCTGCGTCTGGTCGAATCTATTGCCGTAAAGGTTTGCAAAGCATGAACTTGTTCTGGCCAATGCTTTTCGCCCAGGCTGGCGATCGTCAGCCTGGCAATTGGGCTTGGATGGTCGTCGGCATCTCCGTGGGGGTGATTATCCTCCTGGTGCTGCTGGTGCTGCTGCACAAGTACGGCAAGCTCTGGTTTCGGGCCTACATGTCCAATGCCAAGGTCAGCCCTTGGAGCTTGATCGGCATGAGCCTGCGGCAGGTGAATGCCAACTTGATCGTTGATGCCAAGGTGATGGCCATGCAGGCCGGCATCAGCGGCATCAGTACCCGGCGTTTGGAAGCCCACTACCTGGCTGGCGGTAACGTGCTGGGGGTGGTCAAGGCGATTATCGCCGCGCACCGGGCCGATATTGATCTGGACTTCGACCGGGCCGCGGCAATCGACCTGGCTGGCCGCGATGTGGTCGATGCCGTCCAAACGTCGGTCCATCCCAAGGTGATCGACTGCCCCGATCCCAAGCGGTCGGGCAAGACCACGCTGAGTGCCATCGCCCGTAACGGCGTGGAACTTCGCATTCGGGCCCGCGTGACGGTGCGGACGAACATTCTGCAGCTTATTGGCGGTGCCACTGAAGACACGGTGATTGCCCGCGTGGGCGAAGGCATCATCACCGCCATTGGCTCGGCGGACTCCCATTTCGAAGTGATGGAATCGCCGGAAGTGATCTCCAAGGCCGTGCTGGCTCGGGGTCTCGATGCGCAAACCGCGTTTGAGATCGTGTCGATCGACATCGCCGATATCGACGTCGGCGAGAACATCGGCGCCCGATTGCAGGCCGACCAGGCCGAAGCCGACATGCGCGTTGCCCGGGCCAAGGCCGAAGAACGCCGCGCACTGGCTGCTGCCCACGAGCAGGAGATGAAGGCCAAGGTCCAGGAGAATCGCGCCCGGGTGATCTTAGCCGAAGCAGAGGTTCCCCGGGCCATGGCCAATGCGTTCCGCCAAGGCAACCTGCACGTGTCCGGGCCCGACCATGGCTCCAACGGCAGCCCCGGGCACTAAAGTCCGCTGGACCTCCTCTACGACCACTGGGAAAAAGGGGCCGGTGACGGCTCCAACGGCAGCCCCGGTCATTAAAGTCCGTTGGGCTGGCAACCACGGCGATGCAGCACAGGCGCACCGAGTGGCGCAAAGGGCAGACGCTGGGCGCTTTAGCCTCTCGAAGCTGGCGTCCACGGCAACACGGACCAGTCGCTCGAAGGGGCGCAATCGGCAGCACCTGCGCATTTACGCCCATTGGGCCGTTGCACAATCACGCCTTGGCTGCGGCCACGCTTGGGGGGCGCCTGTGTCTGAACCAGCGCAACGGCTTATTGGCCGGAGAACAAGGACGTGCCGGTGTCGATGAAATCGCGCGGCGCTGGCAGGATAGTTCCGCGGTGGTAGTTGCGGCGGACTGCGTTGCCGTAGAAGTGGAACGGTCGATACGGGCGCTCCGTGATCGGGGTTGCCAACAGACGTTCACGCTGGGGCCCACGAGCAATCACAGAACCAGACCAACTGGGTTCGGCGGCGAGGGGTGTAGCCATCATCACGATCAACATAACTGCGCTCAGCATGCGCATCAGACAAAGTCTCCCTTTTCGTTGTGCTGACGTCAGGCTTTTCCGAAACATAGCTCGCAAATCGTTTGCGGCATGCGTTTTTCGTCGCCTGGCTGAAGATTCGCGCACCCCTCAAATTGCCCCCTGGGCTTCTGAGTAAGCGGCGGCGCAGTGTTACGCGGGCACCCCCCTGGCAACCGCTGCTTGGCGCCGGGAATCCTCGATCGTTGGCGTTTTGACGCCCGCGGCCGTGACCGCGGCCCAAGGTCAGGAACCGTTGTTGCTGTTCATCTTCTGGAGACGCTGCTCCAGAGCGGCCCGATCGAAATTGGCCGGCACGGGATAATCTTGATTGGCTTCCAGTTCGGCCAGCGTGGGGGTGGGAGAAACGATTCCGCCCTCGGGCACATCCGCACCGGAAATCCAGACCACGGCGTTGAGGACCAGCTTGCGGAAATCGTCGTGTCCCCAATTCCAGTGGTCGTGCCCTCCGGTGAAGCCGAAGCCGCGGCCGCCGTCTTCGCGCTCAACGGCCCAGGCCAGGGTTTCAGCCATGCCTTTGCGCTTGGCGACGTGCGGATTGCCACCTCGCTCCGACGGCTGTTCGCGCCGGGTATTGTCGGGCGGCGTGGCCGTGAGAATGGGAACCACGCCGGAATCTTGTTCGCGGAAACGCATGTGGTAGTACCACTCGTCGCGAATCTCAAACGGCCGGACACCGCGCGTGATGGGGTGACCTTTCGCCAGCGTGGTCTTTTCCAGCGTCCAGTGCGGATTGACGGACCAGAAGGTTTCAAAGTAGCCGCCAATCCATTGCAGGAAATAATGCCCCGGCTTTCCGGCCGGAACTTCCACCGCGTAATGCAGGCACGCCAGGCCCACGCCCCGTTTCATCAATGCGTCAAACGCTTCGAGGCGGTTATTGATGGGGTGCCCGCCACCGCCGTTCATGAACAGGACCACGCCATTTGCGTTATCAAACGCCGTGGGATCCTTGGGCCAGCCATTGAGATAAACGGTGGTCAACACGTCGGGTGCAGCGTCATCGAGCCATTTCTTCATCAACAGGCAGCCCGCGTTGAATTCGTGGGCGCCGTAGCCGTGGCTCTTGGTCCCGGCGACCATCACGATCTTTTTCTTGTCTTCCAGCGGCAGGCGCTTCAGACGAATATCCTTGAACTGCACCAGCATGGGCGGCCCCGCGTGAAGTTGGAGCGCCAGGATGCCGGCACGCTGGGCATTGGATCGGCCGTCGACCAGTTCGCACACCACCACGCCGTTGATGCGCTGGACGATGTGGTTGCCGCGAGCTTCAAGCTCGTACTCGTTCCATTCCGAGGGCTTCAAACTGGCGAGAAACTTGCCAGTGTCCTCGGCCAATGGCGACTTCTCAGCCTGGTCGCCAGAGTACCGCACGGATGTTCCACGCTGAGCGAGCACGCCTCCGAACCGCTCGCCGTAGCAGGTGCCCAGCCAACTGCCGCCCGCATCGATATCCGCCTGGTAGCCGGCAACCACGTAATCGCCCAGGTGCTTGCTGCGGAACTGGATGCCGGAATTGCCGCTTTCGATGCGGAAGCGCGCTCTTAGAACGAAATCGTCCAGATCGCCGCCCTGCCAGATCAAGAAGGTATTGCCTTTGGTGGGGTTCTCGGCTGTTGTCTGCCCCGTAATGGCACCGTCGCGGACGGACCAGAATCCTTCCTTGCCTTCCCAGCCATCCAGGTCGCGGCCGTTGAAGATCGGCTTGAAGCCCGCCTCGTCGTTGGCACGGTCCGCGGCGTTGGCCGGCGTGGCGGTGACAAGCAACAGCATGGCCGCCGTGGCAGCCAAATAGCGACGGTATACGAACGAAATTCTTCGAAGCATCGCGCCCACCCTCGTTCGTTGCGAATCCATGAAGGATAGAGATTGGCCTGGGGCCGGCAGCGTGCTCGTCCCTGGCGGGAACCAGACTAACACCCGCGGCGCGCGAAGTAAAACAACTGGGGGGCTAGCACGGCTGCCAACATGCCGCACCCCCAGGCGCGCTGCCGCCTCTTCGCAGCGCGTGCTCGGCGGGCCGATAGCGCAGCTTCGCCCGGTTCGGACGTGGCCTCGGCCTCTTGGCTTTGAAACTCAGCGGCTCTCTTCTGCACATGGGGCAATTCTCTTGATGGTTGCGCTGCGTAGAATGAGACAGAGTCCGGCACCCAAAAGGGGCAGACACCGTACCACGGCTGGCCGTATGAACGATCTGGAGTTCATCATCGAGCGGATCGAGAACGGGTTGCTGCTCCCGGCGAGCATGCTGCGGCTTTCCACCGATCGTGCGCTTGAGCAACGAGGCAAGTCGCGTTTCGCCAAGCCCTGGCGCCGACTCCAGGCCGAGGTCGAAAGGGCGATTTACGAGGCAGGGCTCCCCCTTCGCATCCGAAACGACCTGGCAACGCTGCGCGAGGTGGCCTTTATCCGCGTGTACGACTTCACAGAACATGTAGACCTGGCTGGCACTGTATCCGATGATTTCGGCCTGTTTGGCGGGGCGCTGCTGACTTCACTCAACGATGCCTGGCTCAACGGCCTGTGGTGTGAGTACCGCCAAGGCCGATTCCCATGCAACAATGTTCGATCAGTCGAAGGTTCGCTCCACGATTTGCTCTACGAAGAACCCGAGCCCGAGCGGGCTTGGGTGCGCGGGTCCTAGTCGCCGATTCCTCGACCTTGGCGGTAACCAATGAATCTAGGGGGCGAGCCGGTCCACGCGCAGGCTTGGTAACCTGGGCCTAAAAGCTGGCGGTACTGTCCAGCGAGCCATTTGGTGTGAAAAAGCTGCGACAAAGTGTCACAGCAATCCATGGCGGTTGATGGGTGGCGCATCGCACGCAGGCCGCAGCGGCAGCTTACGGTCCGTCTCCAACGATTCATTCTGGTGGACCCGCTCGTTTGGCCCCTTGTCAAACGCTGGCGGTTTTTGATTCAATCCGTCGGAAAGCGATCAATCATTCCTCCCAGCACACAGGCGGCGCACCGATGCCGGATATTCAGGCTTTCCGCGGAATTCGATACGACTTGGGTCATGTAGGCAGTCTGCGCGATGTGGTCGCGCCGCCTTACGATGTGATCGGCGAAGAGGAACAGACTCGGCTTTACGAGCGGCATCCGGCCAACGTGATTCGCCTGATTCTGAACCGGCCCGAACCTGGCGACGACGAGCAGAACCATGTCTACAGCCGCGCGGCCAGATTCTTCAAAGAGTGGCAGCGGCAAGGCGTACTGTTCACCGAGGGTGAGCCTGCTATCTACGTGTACCACCAACAGTTTACGTTCAATGGGCAGGAGTACACCCGGCGAGGGTTCATGGCCCGGGTCCGCCTGGAGCGGTTCGGCGAAGGGTCCATTTACCCGCACGAAGAAACAATGTCCGGGCCCAAGGAGGATCGGTTCCGGCTGATGAGCGCCTGCAAGGCTCAGCTCAGCCCCGTGTTTGGACTGTATCCCGACCCCGAACGGTATGCCCAGGGCATTCTCGATGCGGCAATTGCCGGCCAACCGTCGCTCGAAGCCACCGACGATTTGGGGGTGCGGCACCAGTTGTGGGTGGTAACCAACACCAAGGTCATTGCCGATGTGACCGCGGCCCTGGGCGGAAAGCCGGTGTTCATTGCCGACGGCCACCATCGCTTTGAAACCGCGTGCAATTATCGCGATGCCCTGATCGAAAAGCAGGGGCCGCTCGATCCCTCGCACCCGGCCAATTACGTGCTGATGATGTGTGTGGGCATGAGCGACGAGGGCATGGTCGTGTTCCCCACTCACCGGTTGTTCCAGGGGTTGCCCGAGATGACCTCGGCCCAATTGACGGAGAAATTGGGCGATTGCTTTACGTGCCGCGACGGCGGCCAAGGCCCCGATGCCGCCAATACCGTGTGGGAAGACATGGAAACCAGCGATCTGCAGGGCCTGCTCGGTTTTTACACCAAGGCCGACGATCGCTGGACGCTGGCCGAAATCACCGATGCCGGCCGGGAACGCCTCGCCACGTTGTCTGCCGATCGCAGCGAAGACTGGCGCGGTTTGGGTGTGGCCATCCTGCATCGCCTGGCAATTGAGGAATTGTTGGGCGGGAAAAACCTGCCCAAGCCGGGCTATGTCCACCTGGTCCAGGAAGTGATTGACGGCCTCAAAACGGGGCAATATCCGCTGGGGGCCCTGGTTATGCCGCCGCGCTTGGACCAGATCCAGGCTGTCAGCGAGCACGTGGAACGGATGCCGGCTAAGAGCACCTACTTCTATCCGAAACTGCTGTCTGGCCTGGTGTTCCACTCGCTGGAGTAGGCCCAGCCCTGGGCCAATCTGAGGGCGGCTGCGACCGACTGAGCCGGTCGCTGTGCGCAAACTGCGCAAGGTTGACCGGTTTTTGCGCCCTTTGCTATACTCCCTCGCGTTCTAGGAAAATTGGCTAGGGGACGCGGCGAATCTAGCAAATCTCCCATCGGAACGACTGCCCAAACGGGGCGACCGGCAACGTCGATCGATCTCGCGCAGCCGTATGGCACTTGCCAACCACCGCCAGGTTAGGTAGTGGAATCAAGCGCACCGAAGACCTGCTGCTTGCGTCGTCGTTCCGCGACTTCTCACTGAATTCAGGAGGACTTTCATGGCCGTTCGAGGCGCTCACCGCGACATCACCCACGCCATTGGCGATACCCCGCTTGTGCTTCTCCGCCGCATGACGCAAGGCTGCAAGGGCACGGTGTATGCCAAGCTCGAAAACCTTAACCCCCTCTGGAGCGTGAAAGATCGCATTGCCCGGGCGATGATCGACGCCGCCGAACGCGATGGCCTGATCAACGAAAACACCGTGATCATCGAGCCGACCAGCGGTAACACGGGGATCGGCCTGGCATTCGTGTGTGCTGCCCGCGGCTACCGCTTGGTGGTCACCATGCCCGAGAGCATGAGCCTGGAGCGCCGTCGGATGCTCAAGGCGCTGGGGGCAGAGTTGGTGCTGACACCGGCGGCCGAAGGCATGCCCGGCGCGCTGCGCAAGGCCGATGAGTTGGTGAGCCAGAATTCCAACTACTACATGCCGCAGCAGTTCAAGAACCCGGCCAACCCCGAGGTCCATCGCCTCACCACGGCCGAGGAAGTCTGGCGCGACACGGAAGGCAAGGTCGATATCTTCGTGTCTGGCGTGGGGACCGGCGGCACAATCACGGGCGTGGGTGAAGTGCTCAAGCAGCGCAAGCCCGGTGTCAAAATCGTGGCCGTCGAACCGACCAACAGCCCTGTGATCACTCAGAAACTGGCGGGCCAGGAACTCAAGCCCGGCAAGCACACCATCCAGGGCCTGGGGGCTGGTTTCATTCCCGATGTGTTGAACCTGGAAGTCATCGATGAAGTGGTTCAGGTTCAAGACGAAGACGCCATGGAATCGGCCCGCCGCCTGGCAAGCGAAGAAGGCCTGATGTGCGGGATCAGCTCGGGGGCCGCCGCGTGGGCCGCCATCGAACTGGCCAAGCGGCCTGAAAACGCCGGCAAGCAGATCGTTACCGTGCTGCCGGACCTGGGCGAGCGCTACCTCTCCACCAAGCTGTTCCCCGAGTAAACGGTACCGGCGGACATTCGGATCGCGCGGCCTATCCAGGTTGCAATCTGATCCATGAAACCGGGCGCGACACCACCGGTGCGCGATCCAAACCAACCAGGGGCCGCGGCGATGATACCCGCCGCGGCCCTTTCTCATGCGCGCGGTATGAGCCCTATGGTGCGCACCGTCATGTGCGCTACGAAATGTGTACTCGCGTGCCTGCCGCCGCTGCGAACCGCAAACGGCAGAACCGTTTCATCCGCTCGTTGCGATGCATTCGCTATAAACGCTTTGAACGCCCTGGCCGGTATCGCCGTTCGCCCGGCAAGACGTTGACGATTGCGCCGGTAGCAAACGGTTGGTGAACGGTCTGTTGAACTGGTTGTGCTGGTCTTTCTGCCCGGCATGGTTCTACCGCGGAGCTATCCTTTCCCATGGCATCGAGCGCCGCTGGCGGAAAATCGGCTCCCTGTACGGATGGCTTGATCCAGATCCCCTCAGTCCGACTGTATAGGAGGAGTGCAATGCGAGCCTGTTTCGATCGTAAGTACATGGTCTTGTTGATCGTCAATATCGGTTTCTGGTGCGTGCTAGGCTTCAATCAGGAGTCGACCGGACAGAACAATCCCCCTAAGGCGCCCTTTGCCAACGCGGTTGAGCAGCGCATCGAAATCGTGAACGAACTGAAGGAAATCAAAGCACTGCTCAAGGAGCAGAACGCGCTGCTCAGTTCCGGGAAACTCCAGGTAACGGTGGCCCGATAGTCGCCTCGCCCTGCGGCGTGCGGTGGCCAATGCCGCTTGAGACAGCACCAATTATGAGGCGCATTTCCATCATCCGCCGCGGTTTGACGCTGATCGAAATGCTGATCGTGCTTGCGCTGTTGGGAATTCTCGCGGCGCTGGCCCTCCCCAACCAGCAGCCAGCCACCGGCGAGCAACTGCGCGGTGCTGCCGAAATGGTGGCTTCCGATATCAGCTACGCTCGCAGTCTGGCCATGATGGGAAACAGCCGTTACCGGATTACGTTTGATACGGGCAAGCAGCGATACATCCTGAGACACTCCGGAAGCAACCCGGCGCTGAATACTTTGCCGGCCGACGGTTTTGGTTCTCCGGCGGACCCGCCCGACCAGCGAATCGGCCGGCTCGATCGGTTTCCCGACCTGGCGACCGACGTGCGGTTGCTGTCGGTCGACTCGGGCGGAGCCACGGTCAACCACGTGGAGTTCGGCCCACTGGGAGAAACCACCCGGGCCACGGAAACGGTGGTCTGGCTCACGGCGGGGCACGGCAGCGGGCGCCGCTGGGTGGCAATACGGATCAATCCGGCAACCGGACTGGTACGCATCGGCAACATTCAGTCCACGTCGCCCTAGTTCACGTGCAGGAGCCCGATACCCAACCAATTTGATCATTGCTGACTTCGTCCGGATGTGTGCGACAAGCAATTGGACGCCTGCCAAGCGAATGTCCGCTGCATTTCATACCGGTCCGCCGAAATGCCGCGGATTGTGTTGAAAAACGGAACGAGTCTGGCACCGATGGTTCGTCCTCCTGACATGGGCGGCGCAACCATCAATACGGCAGCCATGAGATCAGGCACCACTTGGTCGCGCGGTAATTTTCATAACACGCCTACAGATCCATAACAGGCTCACAGACGGATATATGGTTTCGTGGATTTCCAAACGCCGGCATGGCCCCATCGCGGTGGACTGGGGCCGCAACTCGCTGAAGCTGCTCCAGTTGACGGCAGATCAGACGGCGGTCTGCGCGGCCTCGCGTGTCGCTTTTGCCGGCGATGACGAAGCGGATGCCGACCGTCGCGACGCGGCGGCCGTTGAAACCTTGCGCCAAGCGATTGAAACCCACGGCTTTCGCGGCCGTGCCGCCGTCATCTGCCTGGGAGCTCGGGAGTTGTTCGTGCAGAACGTGCGCGTTTCCCGGGGCGAAGAATCGCTCGCTTCCATCGTCAAGCAAGAGGCCGCTTCGCGCCTGCCGTTCAGCCTGAACGAAGCTGAGCTGCGGTTCCTGGAGGCTGGCGACGTTCGTCAGGGGGATCGCACCAAGCGGGAAATCATCGTCATGGCGTGCCGACAGGCAGCGCTCGACCGGTCGCTGGACTTGCTGGAGCGCGCAGGGCTGAAGCCGGTAGGTGTCGATGCCGAACCGCTGGCCTTGATCCGCTGCTACCAGCATATCTATCGCCGCGAGGAAGACCGGCAGGTGGCCGCCCTACTGATCCATTTGGGCGTGTCCAATACGGTTGTCATCATTGTTCACGGCGATCGCGTGCTGTTCATCAAGTACCTTGACGTTGGCGGAAGGCACTTTGACGAATCGGCCGCGCGGTTGCTGAAGATGAAAGTCTCCGATGCCGCGCTGTTGCGTCGCCATAACGGCGAGCGTCGCAGCGACCGGCAAGATCCGGAAATCGCCCGCACGGTGAGCGATGCCATCCGGCCCGTCATGGATCGGCTCGCCAACGAGATCGCCTTGTGTTTGAGATACCACAGCGTCACGTTTCGCGGCCACAAGCTCAGCCGGTTGGTGCTGGGGGGCGGCGAAGCAACCCCGCACATGGCCCAGTGGTTTGAACAGCGGCTGAACCTGCCGGCTGAAATCGCCGAGCCGCTACGGGGCTGCGACGTGGCGTTGCTGCCCGGCCGCGCGCCGCAATGGGACGTGGCCGCCGGCATGGCCCTCCGCCGCGTGGAATGAAACCGGCAACCCGTTTGATTTGGCGCCAGGCGCACTACGAATCCATCCAGCATCCCGCACTTACGCTAAGAGCAACGTTCACGTGGCCCATTGGAGCGAGATCGACTTTCTGCCCCCGCGTTACCGCGAGCAACACGTCCAGCGGAAGAATTTCTACTGGCGGGTGGTCGTGCTGGTGGCGTATTTGGCGCTGCTGGCGGTGGGCAGTGTGGCTCAAAGGTCACGCATGACGCGGCTCCAAAGCGACCTGGCGCGAGCCAAGCAGGAACTCACCCAGGCTCAGTTGCTCGAGGTTCAAGTCACGCACGCCCAACAGCAGCTTAGCCGGCAGCGTGCGGCGGCCGAATTGATCACCTACCTGCAACATCCGTGGCCGCGCAGCCAGGTGCTTGCGGCGATCCTGCCGCGTGTGCCTGAGAGCATTCACCTGACCGAGTTGCGACTCTATCCGTTGGCGGAAAAGGCTGCCGCCGCACCATTCTGGCAACGGCAGTCGCCCGGCAAGAAAGAGAAGGATGCCCCGCCTCCGCTGCCGGCGACGGCCGATTTGCAGCGCCTGCTTGAAGAACGCAACCGCATGTTGACGGTTGTCCAACTCAACGGCGTCGCGCAGAACCAGGCCTCGCTGCACCAGTTCCTCCAGCAGCTTGCCCAGGATGAGCTGTTCGCGGCCGTGGAACTGCTCTCCATCGAGTCGCAGCGATCCGAAAACAACCCGGCAGGCTGCGTGTTCGAAGTCTGCCTGGAGCTGAAGCCCGGCTATGGTGAGCGGCGCCCCCCACAACGAAGTACCGCGGGAACGGGCCACAGCCGACAGGTTTCACTGGCCGGAGCGGGGCGCCCCCAGCGTGAGGCGATGGCCAACGAGGCCGATTTGTCCGTACATCTGGCTTCATGCAGAATCCTTACGGCGGCGATCAGCCAGCGAGGTGTGCAATGAAACCATCGCAACCTCCGGCCACACAACGACGGCCATCCGCCGGTCGAGGGAACCTCATCCTGGTGGTGATGATGGCGGCCGGTACTGCGGCGTTCCTGGGGCTGTCCTTCTGGCCCACCAAGCAAGAGATGAGCAGGCTTCAGCAGGAACTGTATTCCAATCGTGAACAAATGGAGCAGGCATTGCTGCTGCCGGCTCGGTTGGACCGCACGCGAGAAGATATTGGGCGGACCACGCGGTTTGTATCTGCCTGGCGAGAAGCGGGCGGCGAAAGCACGTCGGCCCTGTTTGCATCGATCTCCCACGCCATCAGCCAGCACGGCGCGCTGACCACGCAGTTTGTGCCCGAGCCACCGGTGCAGCGCCGCTACCTGCGTGAGACGGCCATTCGGATCACGTGCCGCGGCACGCTTGAACAGATATTTGCAGCATTGCAGTCGCTGGAATCGCTGCCATGCACGCTTTGGGTGGATGAATTGCGGCTTGCGCCCGACCGTGACGATCAGGCAAAGTTGACGTGTGAGTTGAAGCTGGGAATTTTTGCGGAAAAGTCCGATCATTCCGATTAGGTCGATTGCTCCGACGTCCGATAACTACGGAGACGGAAGGAAACACCGATGCCGGCCACCCTCGCACAGCGATTGCAGGCTGAAATTCGGCGTTCGCCCAAGAAGGCCGCCCTGCTGGCACTGCTGGCTTGCGTGGCGCTATGGTATTGGGCTCCGCTCCTGGGACGCATTGGATCGAGCAAGAGTGGCTCGACCAGGCAAGTACAACCAACGGAATTGACCGCGACCGTGGCACCCTCGGCAACCCAACCTTTGAGCCCAACGCCGCCCACGCAGCAACCCAGTGCCCCGACCGGGCCCACCTGGGAAGGTGTGCTGGCGCTCATCGAGAACGATAGCCGCATGCGCCCGGCGTCGGAGTTGCCGTTGGCACGCGATCCGTTCCGGCGTATGCCCACCGCGGAAGCAGCGACGGAAGATGAACTCGCGGCCGAGCAGGCGCAAGGCGCCTCGGCGAATTCCTCCACCGAGCCGGCGCCACTGGAGCTGAGCCCAGCAGCGGTGGAATTGCCACTGGCGGCGATCATTTTTGGCCCCACCCGCCGCTCGGCACTGATCGGCGGCCGCGCGTATCGGCCCGGCGATGTTTGCCCGGCTCACGGCATGGAATTCCGCATCGTGGGGATTGGTCGGGACCACATCACGGTGGAACGACTCGCGGATGGCTACCGTTTCGAGCAATCGCTTCCACGGCATCAGCATACGCCGCACTTGGAGATTCGTCGCGGCCCTTAGCCGGCATGGTGCCTGGCTACCCCGAAGTCTCGGATGACCTCCTGCGTTTCACGGACGAACATGGGCAACGCCGCCAAGATATTGATGCTCCTGGTGTGCTGCGGCAGCGGCGCGGCCTTGGCCGTGTATGTTGCAGCATCCTTGGACGTTGCGGACCGCCCCGCCGTGGATGGCAGCGCATCGGCGGATACGCGTTCGACCGACACGGCCCGCGCCGAGATGCGGCCCGCCGATCGCGGCAAGCTCGGTGAAGGCTCCCGCACGTCACCAGAGTCGCCGTCCAGCCATTGGGCGGGCGCTCAATCTGGAGCGGGCAGGAATCTCTCGGCTTGGTCCGCCTCGCCTCGTCGCCAGAACCGCACTGCCGAACCGGCCACGCCGCAATTCAATACGGCCGACGCGGCACCTACCCAGGCGGCCGCCACAAGCTTCGCTACCGGCGCGGCCATGGCGACGGCCATCATGGATGTCGCCCAGGATGAACTGCCGCATGCCAATGTGCCGCATACCCTGCGGCCGGTGAGCCAGGAACCCAGACTGATTGCGGTTGATATCGGCGGCAGCAAAGCAGGCGCCATGTTGCGAGCCGTTCGTAGCGAAGTGGGGGAGAGCCCGGGCGACGAGTACGAAGTTACACCTCCAATCAACGCGGCCCCGGAGCAGCACTCGCGGCCGGCCGGGCGAGAGACCCGCAGAGCATATGATCCGGACGCGCCCTCTACGTCGCACGTGCCCGCCCGCTCATCGGGTGATGGCCACGCCAATGATGGCAAACTCGCCAGGGCGAACCAGCCGCATCGCATTGTGCGTTCGCCCGCACCTGTAAGCTACAGCGGGGATGCAGGCGGTGGTGGCGTGGTATCGGCGGTCGGCTTGGAAGTATTGGAAGTGGCGGATGAGCCAGGCTCACCTCATGCTGCATCATCGGCACGTTCGAGGGCCAGTGCGCATCAGGCTGCTGTACACGAATCTGCCGTGCGCCAAACTGCCGCGCAAGAAACCACGGCTTCGCCCGAATCCGTCCCTTTATCTTCGCCGCCGGACGGTGCGCGAATGGCCCAGGGCGGCCTTCCGCTCCCTTCGCTTCCCGAGGGGCTATCCGGCGAACTGGGAACATTGCTCCGCGCCGCGCAAGAGCTATCCGGCAACCAGGCTCAAGGGGCACAGGATGGCAACCACGGTCAGCCCAATGGAGGCAGTGGACCGGGAACCAGCCAGCCCCAGCGGCCAGCACCGCCGCCCGGCCCCAGCAACCGCGGCGAACTGAGCATTCGGCGAAGTGACGACTTGCCAGCGCCCAGGCCGGCCGGCGAGGGATTGCCGCACCAGGCGGGGCCTGCCATCGACCATACATCAGGCATGCATCCGCCGGGACCTGGCGGCGTGCGCGAAGGCGACGAACACCTGGAAATCTACGCCCGCAATCAAGAGATTCGCGACGTCCTGGCTCTACTGGGTGAACAGGCCGGCTTGAATATCGTTGCCACGCGCAGTGTGACGGGCATGGTATCGGTTTCGTTGAGCAATGTCTCCGTGGAGGGCGCGCTGGAAGCGGTCCTGCGCTCCACCGGATACATCGCCCGCCGCGATGGCCGCATCATCTACGTGGGTACGCCCGCCGATTTTGTGGAGATGGAGCAGGCATACGACCGGGTCGGCACCCGGGTTTTTCGTCCGTACTATGTGTCGGCCCAGGAACTTCAGGTGCTGATCACGCCGTTGCTAACGCCCAACATTGGCAAGATCAGCGTGAACACACCATCGGGCACCGGCATTGGGTCGAACGACAACGAAGTAGGTGGCGACAGCTTCACCGGCGGCGATACCCTCTTGGTGCAGGACCGAGAAACCGTGCTCCGCGAAATTGAGCAGGTGGTCCGCGAAGTCGACCGCGCGCCGATGCAGGTGGCGATCGAGGCGATGATCCTGAGCGTCACCCTGGACGACAAGTACGAATGCGGCATCGATTTTCAGTTTCTCCGCAACCAGGGCACGATCCGCTTTGGTATCGGCTCGCCGCCGGCTTCCGTCGACGGTGTCAAATTTGACGCGGGGGGGCTGAAGTTCGCTTACCTGGATTCCAGCTTGGGAGCGTTCATCAAGGCGCTGGAAACCATCGGCGATACCAGTGTCATCGCTTCCCCACGGGTGCTCGTGCTGAACAAGCAGCGGGCAGAAGTGCTGATCGGCGGCCAGTTAGGGTATGTCAACACCACGGTAACCGAAACCACCGCTACGCAAAGCGTGGAGTTTCTCGAAGTGGGAACCCAGTTGCGCATCCGGCCGTTTATCTCGCCCGACGGTATGATTCGCATGGAAGTCCATCCGGAACTATCCACTGGCAACGTGCGAATCGAGCAAGGCCTGACGCTGCCCGACAAGCAAGTCACCAAGGTCACCAGCAACGTGATGGTCCGCGATGGCTCGACCGTCATCATCGGCGGCCTGATGCGCGACGACCTCAAGTCCGATGCCAAGCAGATGCCGCTGATGGGCAATCTGCCGCTGCTGGGCAAACTGTTCCGGACCACGGCCGATGAAACCAAGCGGACCGAAATTGTCGTACTGCTGACTCCGCGCATTGTTTGCCAGGATGAATTGGCCATGGAAGGCGATCGGGCCGCCTGCGAATTTCATCGCCGCCACGCCACCCAGGCTGACCATATGGCCGAGTTCTCGCGTGACTACCTGAGCGAGAAATACTGCCATCTGGCCAAGCAGGCCTATCGTCAAGGCAATCGCGAGCAGGCCTGGCGGTACATCCAATTGGCCGTGGAGATCAAGCCGGCCAACCGTGCTGCCATCGAACTTCGGGCTCGAATGGCCGCGGGTGTTGAACCGCACCTGCTCGACGGCCCACTGCCGAGCGAAATGCCAAATGCGCCTCCGCTGGAGGCCGGCACCGATGCACACCTCGTGGTGCCGGAGGAACTGCCACCGCCGGGAGCGCAGCCACACCTGCACGG
>CAZEEG010000009.1:49210-79529 GCA_964511065.1 uncultured Pirellulales bacterium
CCAAATCTGCATGGTCCCCAGCTTCAATATCCACCTGGGCCAACCATGCAGGGGCCAGAAAATCACGGGCCGGATCTACTGCCGGGCGAAACGCGGCACCGACCTGCACCTCGCCAGTCAGTGCGGCCGATGGGCGGGGGCGCGCCGCAGCGCGGACCAGGGCACGTTCCAACGCAGAAAAGGGGCTCGGGAAACGGAAAGGCCGGTTCAGAAGTCATGCCGGCTTGGGTGCTCGACGAACTGGCCGAATAGTTCCGCCGCATCCACGCACATCAGCGCATCGACCAGAGGGAATGAACAACGATCCATCGCCCGAACTGCCCCCTGCCGCCGCGAGCCGTGCTGGTTACGGCTCTACTCGGAAAGCGGCAGTGAAGTCGACTAATGCAAGATCGCACCGGGCCGGCCGATCGTACGACCAGGAGTGAACGATGAAAACGCGATTCGGATGGAAGCTTCCGAGCCTAAGCGGTATGGCTATGCTGCTGGCCTACGGCGGCACCGCGATTTCGACTGGGTGCGCTGCGCCACCTTGGGATCGGACAATGCCCTCGGGGCAACCGTCGGCGGCGGTCCAGCGATATCCGGATTCGCACGTTGCGCGGTCGCGCGGAGCGAGAAGCACGAAGCCCGGCCATCCGGCGAACTTTGGCGCGAATGCCGTTGCCAACGCTTCCAGGCCCGTCGGATTGGCCACCGGCAGCAGTCGGCGGCACATTGCCAGCGAAGCTCCGGTGCGGACGGTCGCTGCCCGCATGCCTGCGGGGTCAACCGCGGATTCCAAGGCGCCGTCGGTGGCTTTGCCGGCATCGACGGTTCGCGATCACGGCCGAGCGGAGAAGAGTTACCAGGCCGCCCTGAAATGCTGGAAGTCCGGCGATAGCGACGGAGCCAAGCGTCACCTCGACGAGGCCCTGGCTGCTCACCCGCGCCATCGCGATGCAAACCTGCTGCTGGCCGAGTGGTGCCTGCTCTCCGGTCGCCCCGAGGATGCCACGAGCCGGATCGCACAACTTTGTCGCGACCACCCGCACGATGCCAAGGCGTTCCACACGCTGGGGACGTTGCTCGCCGCTACCGGCCGCGACCGCGATGCGCTCGCCCTGTTTGAGCGCGCGGCGAGTCTGGCTCCCGACGACAAAATGTATCAGTACGCTGTGAAGGCGGCGTCGGGGCGCGATCCTGGCGCAGGTACGCGTGACCTGCTGGCCGGCAGCGACACACGGGCGTCGGATGAGCGCGAATCCACCACCTTGGCTGCCAAGACGGATAGCGTTTTGCCGGTTCGGCTCGACGGGAAAGCATCGGCCTCGGTCAAGCTCGATGGCAAAGACGCTCACCGCGCCAACGACGCCGACCTGGCCAATAGCACGCCGGGCGATACATCGAACGAGATGATCGAACACACCGAGATCTTCCGTGTGGTGACATCGCCGACTGCCCGGGCGGCCATGGTTGCCGAGGGAACACGGTCTGTCCGGTCGCGGAGCGAAGATCGGGCTTGCAGCGTTTGTGCGAGCGAACCGCAGCACGTAGTGGCGGATACTAGCATGCCTGCCCAAGCCATTCGCGAGACGCAACCCGATCGCTTTGAACCGGAGGACGCACTGCCGCTTGATGCGGAGCATGCTGCCGATGCGTTGGAACCGGAGACGAACCGAATTCGGCTGCGGATCGCTGCGCGCGACAACGCCCCGGTCAGTGAAGAGCGCAGCGTTCAAGGTGCAACCGGATGTGATGACTTGGGCGTGCGGAAGGCGTCGGCCTCCGTGGAAACGCAGGAACCATTGCATTCCACCTTACGGTTGAAGACCACCGCCGATTCCCAGGACGACGGCGCGACCTCGCCCGAACCGCGCCCTATCGAGCATTTTGATCCGTCGGCGCGGCCCGTGGATGTTGCCGTTTCTGGGCAGCAGCACGGCAGCGAGCGATTGGTGGAAGAGCAACCTGGCCAAGACGTGGCGGGCTCGGTCGATTATCGCGCGTTGCTGGCCGAAGCGGTCCAAGCGTATGAGGCCAATCAGCCCTCGAAGGGGCGACAGCTACTAGAGCAGTCGGCCCAGGCAACTGCCGCTTCCGACCAGGAGGAGTTGGCCGTGGTCGAAGTTGCGGTGGAGGCCATGCGGCATGCCGAGGACTCGCTGGCCATTGAATTGCTGGAACCGGCAGCGGCGCGATCGGACGCTACAGCCCGTATATTCCGCACACTCGGAACCGCGTACTACCGAACGGGGGATTTCCCCCTGGCGATGCAGGCCCTTGAGCGTGCCGTTTCTTTGGACAGCACATCGGCCCTGTCCTACTTTTTATTGGGCTCCACATTAAACAAGCTTGGGAAGCAGCGCGAAGCGGCTGCCTATTGGCAGCGCGCGGCCCTACTCGACCCGCGTTACAGCGATCATCCCTGAGCTGTCGCCGCAAGGACGCATAACGGCAGTCGGCGCGATGGGGTCGCCGAGGTGGGCGAAGCGTGCCGCCTTGGTTTGCGGCACGCACGCATGCGCATCAGGCGAGAGTCGCTGCATCTGCTTCCCGGCTGACGAGAGCAACGGCCTGGCCGGTTTGCCAACAGGGGGGAGGGCAGCATAGTCCCCCCCAGAAGGCGCCGGTCCGGGCACGATGGTTTCGGAACCGGAAAGGCGTCCAATGAATCGTTGCGGAGTGGCATTCTGGCTTGTCGGCCTGGCGGTGGCATTGTCGCTGGCGTCGGCGATCTGCTGGCTTGCGCAACCGTGGTTGGGAACGCTCCCCCTGCCCATCGCGATCACGATCCACTTGGGAGCGGCCGCCGTGTCGCTGGTGGCGGTTTCCGCCGTGGGCATGCATTGGAGCCGCCAACTGGCGCAAGGCAAAATGGCCATGCAGAGTCTGCTCACGCGCCAGGAGCACGACTTCCACGACGAAGAACCGCCGGTGGTCCCGCTTCCGCCGGATCACCCTTGGCGCGAGGTTGCCAATAGCCTGGCCGAGCGCTTTCACCGCCTGGCCATCAAGGTGCAGGAGTCGGAAGACGCCCGGGCCGCCCTGCAATTGCAAATGCGCAGGCAGGCCGCCGAGCACGATCGGGCGGCGATGGTGCTGGCCAGCCTGAACGAGCCGGTGCTGGTCGTCGATGAATACGGGGAGTTGATCCAAGCCAATCCTAGCGCCGAGCGGTTGTTCAACTTCAACGCGGAACAGGCCTATCGCAGCGCCATCAACCAGATCACACGCTGCCAGGACCTGCTCGATCTGCTCACCGATACCCAGCGGCGCAAGTTGCCGATAACGCGGCAAGAAGAGATACAACTGCCCGATGCCGACGGCATCCCCCGCTGGCACGAAGTGACGGCGTGCAGCTTTGCATCGGCGAGCACGAAGGAAGCCGAAGTGCTCGCGCAGTCTGACTCGGGCGTGCTGTCCGCCGCGCTTCCTGCGCAAGGTGCCCTGGTGGTGCTGCGCGACATCACCGACCAGAAAGCCGCCCAGCAGCGCTATGCGGAGTTTGTCTCCGCCGTCAGCCACGAGATGAAAACGCCGCTGGCGAGCATCAAGGCTTATGTCGAGTTGCTGGTGGATGGCGATGCCGACGACGACGAAACCCGCGAGGAGTTTCTCAATGTCATCAATAGCCAGGCCGATCGGTTGCACCGCTTGATCGACAACATGCTGAACCTGGCACGCATCGAATCGGGCGTGGTCGAAGTTAACAAGACCTCGCAACCGCTCAATAGCATCCTGACCGAAGCCTATGAAACCGTGAAGCCGGCTGCTGAAGCCAAGGGAATTTCGCTGGTTTCGGCCCTCAGCCCGATGTATCTGCCGGTACTGGTCGACCGCGACCAGTTGTTACAGGCGGCGATCAATCTGTTGTCCAACGCGGTGAAATATACGCCAAACGGTGGAACCGTCAGCTTGCGCAGCCGCGATTGGGATGGGCAGGTGCAGTTTGAGGTTGAAGATACGGGCGTGGGCCTCTCGGCTGAAGATAGCCAGCGCATCTTCGAACGCTTTTACCGTGTGAAGAAGGATACGCATATGGCCTCGGGCACAGGTCTGGGGCTGCCGCTGGTCAAGACCATCATTGAGGACATGCACGGTGGACAGTTGACCGTCAATAGCACGTTGGGCGAAGGCAGCACGTTTGTTGTCACCCTGCCCAGCGCTGTCGAGCTTGGCTAGCCGTGTTCTGATTTCTACTGCCGGGGAGTTATCCGTGAGCCACCACATTTTAGTCTGCGACGACGAAGTTCACATTCTCCGGGCAGTGGAGTTCAAATTGAAGAAGGCGGGCTACAGCGTCTGTTGTGCTGAGGACGGAGGAAAAGCCTGGGAGGCTTTTCAAGCCGAGCGCCCGGACATGCTGATCACCGATTTGCAGATGCCCGTCATGAATGGCTTTGAACTAATCGAGCGCGTGCGGCAGTCCGAAGCGGGGGGGAGGTCCATCCCCATCGTGATGCTCACGGCCAAGGGATATGAGATGGCTTGTCGCGACCTGGCCGAACAATGGGGCATCCAGGCAATCCTGGCCAAGCCGTTCAGCCCCCGCGAAATTGTTGAGCAAGTTCAGGCATCGTTGGCCGCGACCACGTAGGGCCAGACCAGGAGTACAAGCCACAATGAAACTGCCCGTTGAAGTATTTGGCGATACCGTGGTCGTTCACACGCCCGAGGAACTGGCCAGCGACCAGGCGGACGGTTTCTTGGCGTTTGTTTCGTCGCTGCCGCAGAATCGTGTCGTGCTCGACTTGGATAATACCGAACACTTCGACAGCGCGGGGCTGACCGCCATGTGCGACCTGGCTGATCGACTAAGGGAGTTAGGCGGCAATGTCAAGTTTGCCACCAACAGCACCTTGAACCGAAAGGTGCTGGAGATCACCCGATTGGATCAACAGTTTGAGGTGTTCGACAGCGTGGTTGATGCTGTCAAGAGCCTCCGCTAACCGTCCAAACGTATTGACGTTCCGCTATAGACCTGCGACCAACCGCCCTCGCCACACTTGCGCAGTACAACACCCAGAATTCCTGAGCGTGGCATTTTCTGGCGGACTCCGAGGATTCAACGAGGCAACACTGGTCATTTTCTCAACGTGCCGCCTGGCCGGGCTTCCATTCCATCAACAAGAAATATCGTCGCGGGAAAAGTACCTATGATCGGAAGCGCTCACCCCAACCGACTGGGAAGCCGGCTGCTCGATCGCGGGTATATCACTCCTGAGGATCTGGAGCAGGCGCTCGAAGCACAGCGAAGTGCCCTAGGGCACAACCGGTTGTTGGGCGAAATCCTGGTCGACCTGCAGCTGTGTACCGAAGAGCAGGTGGTGGAATGCCTGGCGGCCGATTACGGCGTTCCCTATGCCAAACTCGATCAGCGAATCGGTGATCCCAAGATCGTGGAGGTACTCCCTCGGGAGTATATTGAGAATAACCAGGTTCTGCCGCTGTATGTCATTCGCGATTCCCTCACGATTGCGGTCGCCGAACCGTCGAACCTGTTTCTGATCGACGAAATCGCCAGTCTGACGGGGCTGAAGGTCCAGATTGTCGCCGCAACCGCCAAAGATATTCGGCGGATGCTCACCAATCTGCCCGACTCCAAGGTCTTCGTGATCGACGATATTATCGAAGACTCCGACGGCGCCGACGTCACGTTGATCGAAGATGCCATCGAGGATATTGGCGATATTGAAGAAGTCGCCGGCCAGTCGCCCGTCATTCGTCTGGTCAACTATGTCATTTACACGGCGGTAAAAGAAGGCGCTAGCGATATTCATATCGAACCTGCCGAGCGGAGCCTGCGCGTGCGCAACCGTATTGATGGCCGGTTGCACAAGTCGCTCGACGTGCCCAAGCACCTGGCCGGGGCCGTGACCAGCCGCATCAAGATCATGGCGTCGCTTGATATCAGCGAACGACGGCTGCCACAAGACGGCCGCATCCATGTAATGCTCGATGGCCGCAAGATTGACTTGCGCGTGAGCACGTTTCCGACGAGCAAAGGTGAGAAAACGGTCCTTCGTGTGCTCGATACACGCAGCGTTTCGCTCAACCTGGAAGACCTGGGATTCTCGGAAGACATTCTGCATCGGCTGCGGGAAAAGATCACCGCACCCAACGGGATTATTCTGGTTACCGGCCCGACCGGCAGCGGCAAATCCACCACGCTCTATGCCGCCTTAAACTCGATCAGCTCGATGGAGAATAACGTCTGCACGGTGGAAGACCCGATTGAGTATCATTTGCCGCTCATCAATCAATTCCAGGTACAGGAAAAGGTCGGACTCACGTTCTCCAAGGCGCTTCGCACGCTGTTGCGGCAAGACCCGGACATCATCATGGTGGGCGAAATTCGGGACGAAGAAACCGCTCGAACCGCGATTCAGGCGGCCCTGACAGGGCACCTGGTACTCAGCACACTGCATACCAACGATGCCTGCTCGGCCGTAACCCGGCTTATCAACATGGGCGTTGAGCCGTATCTGATCGCGGCGGCCTTGAACATGGTGCTGGCCCAGCGATTAGTACGCCGGATCTGCCCCAAATGCCGGCAGAAATACGATCCACCGCGCACGCTCCGCAAGGCGATCGAACGGATGGGCTTTGAAGTGGACGAATTCTATAAGGGGGCCGGTTGCCGCCACTGCCGCAACACGGGATACCGGGGCCGGATTGGCATTCACGAACTCGTCACGTTTGATGACGATGAGATGCGCGACGCGATTACATCGGGCGCGACGGTAGTGCATATCCGCAACCTGGCCCGCAATGGTGGCATGCGTCCCTTAAGCCACGATGGGTTCTGCAAAGTCCGCGAGGGCATCACCACCGTTGAAGAGGTGCTTCACGCGTGTGGCGAGGTGTGACAAAGGGAAGCGCAGCGCGTCATCGGGGCAAAGGCGCGTAGCAGCAGGCACCATGAGTTCCTCAAGCGATTGGTTCAAATATGGTGACCAACGAGCGAATCGCAGGGCAGTCGTAGCGACTCACATATATGCGCAAACCAGCGAAACTCATTTTCAACAGACGCCTACGCTATGCGAGCCACCCTCGATCACAACGCCGAGCCCGATGCGAACCGTTCGCTGGGCGGTTTGCTGGATACCTCGGGAGACTGGGACGGCAGCGATAGCGCGCGTGCTGAATCGACGGCGGACATCGAACCGCTGGAGTTGACGCTGTTTCGGCGACCTGTTCGCCGCACCGACGTCATTTTCTTTACGACCCAGCTGGCCGTGATGGTGCAAACGGGCGTTTCGCTCTCAACGGCCCTGGCAGGGTTGATCCACCAGGAGCAGAATCCTACCTTTCGCGGCATCCTGGAGCAGTTGCGCTACGCGGTTGAGTCTGGGCAGGATTTTTCAGCCGCTTTGGCCCGGCATCCCAAGCTGTTCGATAAGACCTATGTCTCCCTGGTTCGGGCGAGCGAAGCGACGGGTACATTGGGCGAAATGCTCACCCGGATTGCCGATTATCTCCGCCGCCAGCACGAAACGATCAGCAAGGTTCGGGCGTCGCTTACCTATCCGGTGGTGATGCTGGTGATGGCCATCGGCGTGACCATCTTTCTGCTAACGTGGGTCTTGCCGCAGTTCACACCCATCTTCACGAGCCGGGGCGTGGATTTGCCCAAGGTGACGCAGGTGCTGATGGTGGTTTCCGATGCGCTCATTTCGCATTGGTATTGGTGGCTCGCGGGCCTCATCGCCGTGATCGCAGGCCTGATCTATGGCAAGCGGACGCCCAAGGGACAGGAAGTCTGGGACAGCATCAAGATCAACGTGCCCATTATCGGCCCGGCGGTGAAAAAGGTGGTCATCAGCCGCAGTATCCGCACGCTGGGGGTAATGGTGGAAGGCGGTGTTTCCATGCTCGATGCCATCCAATTGGCAGCCGATGTATCAGGAAATATTCATTATGAAAGGCTGTGGCTGCGCGTGCTCGACGAGGTGACCGCGGGCAACGAAATCAATGACGCGCTCGACGACGATTCGCTCTTCCCGCCCACCCTGCGGCAGATGATCGCCTCGGGAGAAGAAACCGGCCAACTCAATGTCGTGCTTAGCCAGGCGAGCGAGTTCTACGATCGTCAGGTGGAGATCGCCCTGAAAACCACGACCAGCATTCTGGAACCACTCATGATTGCTGTGATGGGTGTGATCGTGGGTGGGATCGGCATGGCGCTGCTGTTGCCGATCTTCTCGCTAAGCCGGCCGATGGGTTAAAGCCACATCAGTGTTTCATGAGGTTCGCGGCAAGCCTGGATGCGACGGGGGCCGTGCAACATGCGACACCTGGTAGCGTCTGCGGCACGTGATCGGGGCGAAACCCGCCGTGCCACGGTCATGGTTCGTTGGGAACAGGCTGCTCGCTCGCAGTTGCCCCTTCGCCAGTTAAGTCCCAAGCTTCCAGCTTGTGATAGCCGGCGACGTACAGGCGGTGTTGCGCCTGGTTCCATACGACCGCGTGGGCGTGTCCGTCGAACTTGTGGCGATGTTCCGGCACTTCCTTCGGTTTGTCCGCCTCGCCGCTGGGCCGCGTGCTTTCTTGGTTGGGCGATGGTTCCGGCATCGCGCCCCTGGCCACCCAGTTGCTCACGTTCCAGAAGCATAGCAGGCCATTGCTCCCTCCGCCGCCGGCGCCGAGGAGCCATTGGCCGCTGCGGTCGAATTGGACGGCATTGAGGATAGACTTGTGGCCCGATGTCTCCACCACCAGCGACCGCGTAGGGCTTGGCGTAGGCTCTTGGCCGGCGGCGTAAGCATCGCCCTGCCAATCCCAGAGTTCAAGGCGGGCGAGCCCTTCCAGGCCATCGACATTGCCAACCTTTCCGATTCCGCCCACGGCCAGGTGCCGCCCGTCGGGCGAAAACGCAAGCGAGCGGATACCGCCGATGGACCGCTTGCGGGCGCGAGGGTCGAAGGTATAGACCTCGGGTGCTTGAAAACGCGCCACCTCGCGTCCCTGGTCCAGGTTCCAGACCCGAACCTCTCCCACACGGTCACCGCTGGCAAGCCACTGGCCATCGGCACTGATCGCCAAAGCGTACAAGGCTGAGACAAAACCTTGTGGCGTGGCCTTGGCGTGGCCAGCCAGCGTATGCACGTTCTCGCGGCTGTCGGTATCCCAAACCTGGATCAGCATGTCGTCACCGACGGAAACGGTACGCGCTCCGTCGGGCGTCACCTGGACTTGCCGCACCCAACCTTGGTGGGCGTCGATGCGTCGGATTGCCCCGCCGCTGGGAGCATCCCACCAGGTGAGTGTGCCGTCGTAACTTGCGGAGATGACGTTTTCACCCTGCGGTCGTCGCACGTACGCCAGCGAAACCACGTAATTTTCGTGTTTCGCCTGCCACTGCGTCAGAGGTGGCAACTTCTCGCCTGTGCCGTCGTACACGTAGATGGTTCCGTCGGTGCTGCCCGCATAGAGCCGCGATGTGTCCGGATCGGCACACAGCCCATAGAATGTACCTTCGTGCTCGTGAACGCGGATCGACTTGGCAAGGGCAGGTTGGAACACGACACGACTCCCGTTGGATGCGTTTGGGCGATGCCGAGGAACGCACAGCGATGCTGGTTTCAGAATATACCAGCGGAGCAACGTCGCTGAGAAACGAATTCAAAACGGCAACGGTCACAGGGCCGCTGCGCTGGCGCCGCAACATTCGATCGAACCGGTTGATTCGTTGGCGGTTGTTGTGTTCAACGTTGGCACGCAGACGCTTGAAGGGTGGCTTCGTGCATGATGTAATTCGCGGGAACCGGTTTGATCCGCGCACCGCACCGATAGTTGCTTGCCCAGTCCGCCGCTGAGATACCCGTGGAAGACCTGCTTCAACTAAATTATGTGACCCTGGCCCTGCTGGCGATTGCGGTCGTGGTGGCGTTCATCATCGCAATGGGCGTATTGCGGCGGCGGAAGGCACCCCCGGCGACGGTTGCTCCACCCGAGGGAATCAACGTCGCCCAACTTGAGAGTCACGGCCCACCCTCAGGTGGACTCCAACTGGAATGTTACGGCGCGCCGGTTCGGGTTGCGGCGATGGTACTGGCACCGATGGGCACAGGCGGCGGGTTTCCCAGTAGCGAGAAACTGCCCGAAGTCATCGACCGCCTGGTGCCCGGACTTGGCGACATTGTCGCCCGCGATCGTCCGTTGGTTCGCATCTGGCCGCCGCAGCTTAGCCCTCAAGGTTTTGCCAACAGCTTTTTCGCTGGCTGCCGCTTGCCGGGTGATCGAGGGAAACAAACGCCATGGTGCTCCGTTGCTGGCCGTTATCTGGATAGCGAGGTGCGAATCCTGGTCGGTCTGATTCTGTGTACGTCGGCCCCCAATAGCCTGGGCGAGTTTACGCTTGAGCAGCCGACTCAGTGGATGGACCTGCTTCGCATCCGGAGGACCGACGTATGACCACCCCGGGTGATTGGGAAGTAGCCCGCCGCCTGCGCGACGATGCCTTGCGCATCTGGCAGGCTGGCGTGGATGCCGTGCGGTCCGACCGCCTGGTGGCAGAGCACGTTGCCGTCGAGGGCAGCGTGCTGCAGGTGGCTGGCGAAGTCTTCGATCTGTCGCGTCTGCGGCGGATCGTGGTCGTGGGAGCCGGTAAGGCGGGCGCCGGAATGGCCGCCGGGTTGGAACGTGCCCTGGGCACGGATGTGGTTCGCGCCAAACAGGTGACCGGTTGGATCAACGTCCCGGAAGGCTGCGAGCAGACCGCCGAGGTCACCGCCATTCACCTGCATCCGGCGCGACCGGCAGGCGTGAACGAACCGACCGAGGCCGGCGAGATCGGCAGCCGCAAAATTCTGGAACTCGTTAGCGAAGCCGGACCGGACGATCTGGTGATTTGTCTGCTTTCGGGCGGCGGCAGTGCGCTGTTGCCGGCCCCGGCCGATGGCATCACCCTGGCCGACAAACAACAAATTACACGCCATCTCAGCGCAGTTGGCGCCAACATTGCGGAGTTGAACACGGTGCGGAAGCACCTCAGCCGCATTAAAGGCGGGGGACTGCTGCGCGCCTGCCGCGGGGGAAATCTGCTCACGCTGGTCATCTCTGATGTGATCGGCGACCCGTTGGATGTGATCGCCTCGGGGCCAACGGTGCCTGATCCCTCGACGGCGGCCGACGCGCTGGCGGTGCTCAACCGGTATGGCGCGGCCCAGGCCGGCATTGCATCGCGGGTGTTCAACGTGCTGCGCCATGCTCCGCCGCGGCCCGAGCCGAAGTGCCGCGCCTCGATTCACGTGATTGGGAACAATGCCGCGGCTGTCGATGCGGCCGGGCAGGAAGCAGAGCGGTTGGGATATTCGGCCGCGCTCGACGCAGCCACGCAGTTGGAATCTGAGGCCGAGGAGGTGGGGCGGCATCTGGCGTCGATGGCGCTGCGCATGCGCAGCCAAAATGGGCCCGACTGCCTGATTACTGGCGGGGAGCCCGTGGTCAAACTGGCCGATCCCTCGATCCGAGGATTGGGCGGTCGCAATCAACAACTGGTCCTGGCGGCGCTATTGCATCTGGTTGAAGTGGGAGGAACCGACGGTTTGCAGGACATGGCCTTGCTGTCTGGCGGGACTGACGGTGAGGACGGGCCGACCGATGCCGCGGGAGCCTACATCGATGCCGAGGTGGCGGAAGCGGCCCGGCAGCAAAACCTTGATGCGGCCGATTTCCTCCGCCGCAACGATGCGTACCACTTCTTCCAGCGGTTGGGGGCCCTGATCAAGACCGGCCCCACGCATACCAACGTGTGCGACCTGCGGGTGGCCGTGGTCCGCCGGAAGGAGGAGTAAGCGGCAGGCCGCGCCCGAGCCGCGTGCCGGGGGGAGTCCGATACGGGGTTCTCGTTCCAAGTATTTGCCGATTGGCAGGTTATGCGGCACGAATGCGGCCAGGATGTTGCATCGCGCCCCGATCTATGGCATATTTCGCGTTTCTTCACCCAAGTGTGCGGAAGCTCCTTCCGCAGACGCCGGATCGCTTCCTTTCAACCTTCGTCACTTATGCAGATTTGGCCGGCTATCGACCTTCGCGGTGGGCGTTGTGTGCGGCTCACGCAGGGCGACTACGATCGCGAAACGGTGTTCGGTGATGATCCACCTGCAATGGCGCGGCATTGGGTCGGGCAGGGGGCGCGGCGGCTGCATGTTGTTGATCTGGAGGGGGCCCGCGACGGCGCTCTGGCGAACCTGGCCAGCATCCGAGCGATTGTGGGGGCAGTGGACGTGCCTTGCCAGGTGGGCGGAGGCGTCCGCGACGAGAGCGTCATCGAGCAACTCCTGGCCTGCGGCGTCGATCGCATGGTCGTCGGCACCAAGGCGCTGAAAGAGCCAGACTGGCTGCGGGCCACGTGCCGCAAGTACCCGGGCAGGCTGTGCCTGGGGCTCGACGCCCGCGATGGATTTGTCGCTACCGATGGTTGGCGGGAGGCAAGCCAAACCAAGGCCACGACATTGGCACGCGAGTTTGCGGGAGAGCCCTTGGCTGCCGTAATCTATACCGACATTGCCACCGATGGCATGTTGGCCGGCCCCAACTTCGCTGGTGTGGAAGAAATGTTGGAGGTGGTCGAGATCCCGCTGATTGCCTCGGGCGGGGTGACCACGCAGCGCGACGTGGAACGGTTGGCTGCGATCGGGGCCGCTGGCTGCATCATTGGTCGCGCATTGTACGAAGGCAAAATCACCCTGGCCGACGTACTGCGTTACGAGGAGGTATCGGGGGCGTAGCAGCATTTGCGGGGAATCGCCCAATGGCCATCAGCCGCCGGGCCACGGCACGCAGGGCCGGCACCGGCAGCCATTGATAAGTCGAATGCATGAACGCCGGAATCTACCGTCAGCCAGGCATTGGATTGGAGAAGAGCTAACGCCAAGAGAAGCGGCCATCGAAGGCATGGCACCCTCAAGCCAAGACAACGATCGATCAGCACGCAGGGCATTCGGGGCAGCACGGCGCGCTCCGGTGCGACTGAAACGCGTGGGCAGCGGGAAGATCAGACCGACCTCAAGAGGACTCGGGCGGCGCATCCGCCCGGCTGAATAGGAAAGGCTTTATGTCGCAACTCAACGTCGCTGATATTCGCAACCTTGTTCTGTGCGGACACGGGTCAACCGGAAAAACGACCCTGGCCGATACCCTGCTTAACAAGACTGGCGCCATCAACCACCAGGGCAGTGTGGACTCCGGTAACAGTTTTTGCGACTTCGACGACGAAGAGAAGCACCACAAGTACTCCATCGAGTCGACGGTCGTCCATTTCGAATCGCATGGTAAGTTCTTCAACCTGATCGACGCCCCCGGCTATCCGGACTTCATCGGCCAGACCATCGGGGCGCTGCGGGCCGTGGACACCGCCGCCATCGTGATCAACGCGCAAAGCGGCATCGAGGTGAATACCCGGCGGTGCTTTGAAGAAGCCGGCAAGGCTGGCGTGGGCCGGATGATCGTCATCAACAAGATGGATGCCGAGAACATCGACTTCCCGGCGCTGATCGATTCCATCAAGGAAGTCTTCGGCAACGCTTGCGTACTGTTCAACGTGCCACTGGGCTCAGGGCACGATTTCCGCGGCGTGGCCAGTTGCCTGGATCCCAGCGGCGATACGTCTGGCGCGCTGGTGGATCCGGCCGAGATTCATGAATCGCTGATCGAGTCCATCGTCGAGGTCGACGAAGCAGCGATGGAAAAATACTTTGAAGGCATTGTGCCGGAGGCCGAAGAACGCGATCGCCTGATCGTGCAGGCCGTGGCCAACGGCACCTTGATTCCCATCGTGTGCTGCTCGGCCAAGACCGGCGTGGGGCTGGACGAACTGCTCGATGCGTTCGCCCACTGCGCGCTCCCGCCCACTGCGGTTAAACGGACGGGCAAGAAAAATGGCGACGACGTTGTGATCGAGGCCAATCCCGAGGGTCCGCTTGCGGCGCAGGTGTTCAAGACGCGCGTCGACCCGTTCGTGCAGAAGATCAGCTATATCCGGATCTACTCCGGCACTATCAAGACCGGCGATACGGTGCCGGCTACCGGCGCCCGCAAGGGGATCAAGATCAACCAGCTTTTCCGGGTACAGGGCAACGAAACCAAGGCAATCGACCGTGCCGGCGCCGGCGAGATCGTGGCCGTGACCAAGACCGAGGAGCTGCATACCGGCAGCAGCCTCGGCGAATTGGAGCTGCCCAAGATCAACTTCCCTCGCCCGATGGTGGGGTTGGCCGTGAGCCCCAAGAGCCGCGGCGACGAAGCCAAGCTTTCCGGCGCCTTGCAGAAGGTGGTGGAGGAAGACCCCACCTTCCACCTGGACCGCGATGCCCAGACCAAAGAACTGGTGATGACCGGCATGAGCGAGTTGCACCTGCAGATTGTGCAGGAGCGACTCAAGCGGCGCGACAAGGTGGAAGTCACCACCAAGGAACCCAAGATCCCGTATCGCGAAACCATCCAGGCCAATGCCGAAGACAGCTACCGGCACAAGAAGCAGTCGGGCGGTCGCGGGCAATTCGGCGAAGTGCATATCCGCATGTTCCCCTTCCCGGCTGGCACCGATCCGGCGGAGTTTTGCACCCCTGATCGGTTCCCATCCATGAAGGAGTACCACCACGACCCGGATATTAACTTCCTGTGGGTGAACTCCATCGTGGGCGGTACGATCCCCAGCAACTTCTTGCCGGCGGTCGAGAAGGGATTCTATGAACGGATGAGCCGGGGGGTGATTGCCGGTTACCAGGTGGTGAACGTGGGCGTGGAAGTCCACTTCGGCAAGTACCACGACGTGGATAGTTCCGAAGCGGCGTTCAAGACCGCGGGCAGTATGGTCTTCCGCAACTGTTTCCAGAAAGCCCGGCCCAGCCTCCTTGAGCCGATCGTCAAAATTAATATCACGGTACCCGGCGATAAGCTGGGTGATATCAATAGCGACCTTTCGGGACGCCGCGGCCGCGTGCTGGGAACCGATGCCGCGGGCGGCGGCATGATGACCGTCACCGCCGAAGTTCCCTTGAGCGAAGTCACCACCTACGCTCGCAGCCTCTCCAGCATGACCGGCGGCCAAGGCAGCTATACGCTGGAATTCAGCCACTACGATATCGTGCCGCCCAACGTGCAGAAGGAAATCCAGGAGAAGGCCGACCTGGCGGAAGAAGACGAGGACTAACTCCGCAGCCGCTGTCGGCACTTGCCTGCGATGTGGCTTGGCGACGCTGCTCGAAAGAACGCCAACCAACGAGCGGCCTGCTATTTTGAACCTGCACGCGGCTGCGTTCCCTTGGCATGGGAGCGCGGCCGTTTTCTGTTTGATGGTCCTGCGCTGTCAGTTTTCCATTTGCCAGCAGAAAGCTTCACATTGCGGCCCAGCGAATGGAAGGCACGGGGGCGTTCTCTGCCCCGGGCTTCGATCGTCGCTTTAAGCATCGGACTCGCTCCGCCGACTTAGGTGGTTCGCAGCGCAATTTCCAATCACTGTTTCAGCGGGCACCGCCTAATCCGTCAGGTAGCCATGCAACGCCGCACCTGCACTTGCGGAGCGGGCAAACGTGCGCGCTCGCACGCCGGTCATGCTTCGGGGGCTCCCTGCTAGGCATCGGCAGGCAGAGTGTGTTACAACCAAATTTGCCACCCCCCGGCAACGGGGGCCATAGCGTTGAGGCCAAATGCGCTGCTGCCTGGGCAATTGGGGGGGCGCAATTGCCGATGTCGAACAGGAGAGAAGTCTTGTCGGCCAAGGACGATGCGCAATCGCTGTCAGCACAGCCGTTTCGTTCGACGTTGCGCAACGACTGGGATGCCGTTCTGTCGGAACGGGTTGATGCCTTTGCGCGCGACTGGGAGACGCAGGACGAACCGCCCAACCTCATCGACTATGTGCCCGACGCCCCCGAAAACATCAGGGCGATGGCCGTAGGGCTGTTGATCATGGTGGATCAGGAGCAGCGCAGCCTTCAACATTGCATGCATCCGCTGGAATGGTACGAGCAGCAGTTTGGCCATCTGTTGCCGGATGGGCTGCTGCCGTGCGATGTGATCCTGGAAGACTTGCATCTGCGCCGCAACCTGGGGGAAACCATTGATACGGCCGGTTACCTGCGGCGGTTCCCGAACCAGGCCGGACAGTTGCGCGAGTTGCTGCAACTGGCGGGCGGCCCCATCACCACGAGCGCGCCTTCCATCCCGCGGCAATCGGGAGAGTTCTCGGTCGGCCAGGCGGTGGATGACTTCGACCTGGTGAACAGCCTGGGCCAGGGATCATTCGCTACGGTGTTTCTTGCTCGGCAGCGGTCAATGCAGCGGTTGGTTGCGCTGAAAATTTCGCGAAGTCGCAGCAACGAACCGCAAACGCTGGCCCAGTTGGATCATCCGCATATCGTCCGTGTATACGATCAGCGCTCGCTGCCCGATGAAGACGTCCACCTGCTCTATATGCAGTATGTACCCGGCGGCACGCTGCAGGACGTGATTCAACAGGTGCGCAGCACGCTGTTCGACGAACGTACAGGCCGCCTGGTGCTGGAACTGGTCGATCGCGCGCTAGAGGAACGCGGTCTGTCGCGTCCGGCGTTTTCGCTCAGCCGGCAGATGCTGGAGGAGAGCAGTTGGCCCGAGGCCGTGTGCTGGCTGGGAGCACGACTTGCCGAGGCACTGGACTATGCGCACCGTCGCGGTGTGTTGCACCGCGATATCAAGCCGGCCAATGTCCTGCTCAGCGAAGAGGGCAGTCCAAAGCTGGCCGACTTCAACATCAGCTTCAGCAACGAGGTGGCCTCCAGCGCGAGGGAATTTTTCGGCGGCAGCCTCTCGTATATGTCGCCAGAACAGTTAGAGGCCTATCACCCCGAGCTGGATGCCCAGCCCGAAGATCTCGACGGACGCAGCGATATCTACTCGCTGGGCGTATTGCTGTGGGAACTCGCCACCGGTGAACGGCCGTTTCATGATCCCATCCAGCCCGAAGGGATGCTGGCCACCGTGGCCGACATGGCCGCGCGGCGGCGCGGGGGGGTATCGCAAGAAACCCTGCGGAAGTTGCCGCTGGATTTCCCCCGGGGGCTGCGCGACGTGCTGCTCCGCTGCCTGGCACCCGAGCCAGACGATCGGTATGCCGACGCCGGCCAATTGGCCCGGGCCCTGCAGCTATGCCTGGAGCCGGTGGTGCAGGCCCTGCTGCGTCCGGCCGAAGGCGACTGGCGACTGCGTGTGGCTCGGCATCCGGTGCTGTCGCTGGTTGCCGTGGCGTTGATACCCAACCTGGTGCTGAGCGTGCTGAATATTGCCTTTAACCTGAGGGCGATTATTGCGAGCATCACTTCGGGGATGCCGGCGGAACAGGCCGAATATGTGCGGCAGGTGTTCTTGGGGGTGCAATTGGCGGTGGTGAACGCTGTCGCCTATACCCTGGGGATCGGGATCTGCGTCGCCATGGCCTGGCCGCTCGCCAAGGCGGTGAAAACTCACGGCCGCCACCTTGATCCCGAAAGCTGGCTCGCCGTCTCGCGCAGCGGCCTGTCGCTGCCGGGCCGGGTGGCAGTGGTGGTGTTGGTGTTGTGGGTCGCCTCGGGCATTGTGTTTCCGATGTGGATTGACCTGGCCGCTGGCGGTGGCCAAATCTCGCTGGGAATCTACCTGCAGTTTGTGACTTCGCAGGTGTTGTGCGGCCTGATCGCAGCAACGATGAGTTTCTTTCTCGTGGCCTACGGCGTCATCCAGGCGCTTTACCCGCGCATCATTCCCGATGAAGTCGCTTCCGGCGACGCTCGGCCCGATTTGGAGCATCTCAATCAGCGGGTGAACCGGATTTTCTTTGTGCTGGTGCTGGTGCCATTTGCGGCGGTGATGGCGGCCTCGTGGTTCTTGTGGAAGCGGCTCACGACACCCGGCCAGGCAGAAACCATCATTCGCGACGCGCTGCTGGAAGCGCTGGTGTTCGGCGTGCTGGCCCTGCTGGGAGCCATCGCCATTCTGGCGGCGCTGTCATTGGGGCGGCAGATTCAAACGGCGATCGAGGCGTTACGGCTCGCCGTATGCCCGCCCGAAAAGCTCAACGAACCCGCTGCACCAACCACTTCCAGTTTGCTGAGCAGCAGCATCATGGGTGGGATGCACAGCCTGCTTGCCGGCAGCGGGCGCAGCCGGAGTGGGCTGCGTTAGCCACCGCGACCAGACGCATGCGGTTTTGCCCTGCGGATGCGTGGAACCCTATGCGCCGCGATTATTGGTGCCTGCGCAGCGAATGTCCGCTTCATTTCACGCTGGTCCGCCTTGGTGCTGCGGATGGTGCTGGAAAACGGAATCTTCTCGGCGCCGATTATTCAGCAACCGGACATTGGCGGCGCAGCAATCAATAAGTCTGCCCCAGCAATTCGTCAACGGCCTGGCCGATGTCAGCTTGGCGCATCAGGCTCTCGCCCACCAGCATGGCGTTGATGCCGGCCGCTTGAAGCCGCAATACGTCGTCGCGATTGGCGATGCCGCTCTCGGCCACCAGAACGCAATCGTCGGGCACTTGCGACCGCAACTGGAGAACGTGCCCGAAATCCACTTCAAACGTCTTCAGGTTGCGGTTGTTCACCCCGATCAGCGTGGCTCCCGCGTCGAGTACCCGCGGCAGGTTCGCCGGTTCGTACAGTTCCACCAGCGGGCACAGCCCCAACTCGATCGCCCGGTTGTGCAGACTGCGCAAGGAACAGTCGTCCAAGCATTCGGCAATCAGCAGTACGGCGTCGGCACCGGCCGCTCGGGCTTCGACCAGTTGATACGGATCGAGGATGAAATCCTTTCGCAGCAGCGGCAGATCCACCGCCGCCCGAATCTGCTCCAGGTAACGGAGGCTTCCCTGGAAGTACGGCTCATCGGTCAGCACGCTGATGCAGGCCGCACCGTGCGCCTGGTACGTTTGGGCGATGGTCACGGGATCGAAATCGGCCCGAATCACGCCCTTGGAAGGGCTGGCCTTCTTTACCTCGGCGATCAACCGGATCGGACCCTCGCCAGCCAGTGCCCCGAAAAAATCGCGAACCGCGGGCGCCCCTTTCAGGCGGCGCTCTAGCTCGGCCAGTGGGGTCCGCTCGCGGGCGGCTTCGATTTCGCGCCGCTTGTCGGCAACGATGCGGTCGAGGATGGTTCCGGTGCTCATCTGGGGGGGCTGAACAGTACCGTCGGCATGCGCCGTATTTTCTGCAACTTCCAGTCGGCCAGAATACCGTGGCCGGCCAGGCAATTGAAGGTGCAACCCGCACGATCACTCCATGTGGCACTCTATCTGGTCGGACGGCAAGAAGCGGTTTGCCGCCCCGACCGGGACGGAGAAACTCTTCCGTGCGATCCCTGCGCCGATCACAACCGGTCCAAGTTGTCAACTTAGCGGGTGATTGCAGGTGCAGTGTCTCCCGGGACGATCATCCCTTTGTCACCATGTGCTTGTTTGCAATGCGTTGCGGCGCGAGCGGGCAATACTTCCCCTGCCGCCTTACCCCGTGGTTCCGGCAAGATGATGAAAACTCGACGCAAGTCCGCCTCCTCGGTCCAGTCGCCACTGGAGACGTACCTCCGCGAGATCAACGAAACGGCGTTGCTCTCCGCCGAAGAGGAGCAACAGTTGGCCGAAGCCATCGCCCAGGGCGACGTCCAAGCTCGCGACCGCATGGTTCGCGCTAACCTCCGCCTGGTGGTGAACATTGCCCGCGGCTACACGGGCAAAGGGCTGGGCCTGCAAGACCTGATCGAAGAAGGCAACCTGGGTCTGCTGCGGGCCGTAGAGGGATTCGATCCCGCGGTCGGCACCCGCTTCAGCACCTACGCCAGCTATTGGATCAAGCAGTCGATCAAGCGAGCCTTGATCAACTCGGCCAAGACCATCCGCATTCCGGCCTACATGGTTGAACTGCTCTCCAAGTGGCGCCGGGCCAGTGCCCGGTTGGCCGAGGAACTGGGCCGCACCCCGACCCCCGAGGAGGTCGCCCGCGTCCTGGGCCTTCAGCGCAAAAAACTGCCGATCATCAAGAAGGCCATCCGCATCTACAACTCGACCCCCCAAACCGATCAGACCGAGGCTGGTTGGTCGCTCGGCGAGATGGTCATGGACGAGCGGGCACGCAATCCCGAGGAAGAACTGGTCGAGGTCGACGATCTTTCGCACGTGATGCGCCTGTTGGAAACGATGGACCAGCGCGAGGCCACCGTGTTGCGGATGCGGTTCGGACTGGACGACAATGAACCGCGCACGTTGAAAGAAATCGGCGAATCACTCGGGCTTACCCGCGAGCGGGTGCGGCAGATTGAAACCGAGGCATTGTGTAAGCTGCACACGGCGCTGGAAGGCGAAGAACGCCCCACCCCCAACAAGGGCCGCGACCGCAATCGCAATCGCGATTGACCGAGCTCCTGGGGGAAATATCTGCAGGGGGGAGGCGCCTCAACCATCGGCCCAGCTATCCTTCGAAGCGCTGCTGATGGAAGCGCTGCCCCCCGCGAGGGAACTGCGGTTACCCTGGCAGCTTGGGGTGTGCCAGAACATCCTTCAGCATTTCCACCGACGGTGGCTTGACCAGGTGGATGTCGAAGCCGATGTCCATGGAACGCTGCCGGTACTCCGGTAAGCTATGCCCTGTGAGCGCCACCAGCAGCATCTGGTCGTTTTCCGGATTTTGGCGAATCTCGCGACCCACCGCATAGCCGTCCATGCCTGGCAGGCCGATGTCCATGAGTACCGCGTCGGGATGGAAGGTGGAAATCTTCGCCAGCACTTCAGGTCCATCGTGCGCTACGTCTACGACGTAAGGGCCCAGGTAACCCAGCAGGGTCGCCAACAACTTGGCCGAGCCCACGTTATCGTCAACGACCAATATTCGAATCTGCTCGTTCAACTGCATCCTCGTGGGCGATTGTGAGTTGAGCGGTGGTTTCGACCGGGGTGGCACGCGCGGCAAACGGTGGGCGTCACGCCGTCAGCGGCAACACCGCATCAGCGAGCAAGGTAACGGCACGGCCCATGGATGCCAGAACCGCCGGTGGAAATCGGCCAACATGCCCCCTCCGCCGTTGCCTGCTCCCGCCCGCTGCAATTTCAAACCGGCTTGCAATGAATCGCTTTGCAGCGAGGGTAGGTCGGACCAGCCAGGGCAATGCGGCATAGGCAGCGCAATGCGGCGTCCCCAGCGCCTTTTCCACTGAGGTTGCGGTGCCACGCGCCCCCAATGCTGCGGCCTTGCTATTAGCAAACAGCGTGCCGTAGCAGTGTGTTCTCAGAATAAATGTCCAATTGCACGGCAATCTGGCCCGCGCTCGCCCTGCGCTAAATCTGCTGTCCTGCTTGGAATCATGATCCGACATGCTGCCTGATGAACCTTGCTGGGCAGAGATCGGCCAATCGTGACGGTGTCGCCGCGTTTCAACGCCCGGGCGACTTCTTCTCCATGACCCTCAGGTACGTGGAATAGGGGATGATCTCCTGAACGATCCAGCCGCCCGATTCTCCCGGTTTGCGCCGCATTTCAACCACGACCTGTTGGGTTTGCCCGCTTGTTCCCGGCTGTTGAAGCTCGAACTGCATCAACACGTAATCGTTATCGCGACTGCGAAACTGATTTTCAGTTTGAACGTACCGCACATCGGCCTTGGCATCAAATCGCAGGACCACCGTGGGGCCGGGCTCATTCAAGAAGCTCTCCAGCCGCTCTACCAGGTGGGGGGTGGTGGCGTAGATGGTGTCGAGTTCGTCCAACCGCAATTCGCGACGCTCGGGGTCAATCGTTAGCTGATGCGCTCGCGGCGTGTGGCCTTGGAGCATGTATTGGAACCACGCGTGAGCGACTTGCTGAGCTTGGCTCCGGGTGATCCATCGCTGGCTGAGGTGCGTCGTAGCCCCCGATACACCCCAGAATACCGATAGCAGCAGTCCGGCCAGGGCAGCTTTTCGCCCCACCATGGGAGGATCGGAGAGGGCAATGCGCCGCAGCGCGATCACCGAGGCCACAAGACCCACCAGGGGCAAAATCCACAGGGCAGGCGACAAAATGGCCAGCGCCGAGGCCAACCCTAACACAACCGCGATCACCGCCAGACCACTCAAGGGCCGGTAGTTCGACAGTTGGCCGTTGTCCTCTTGCTGGTCGAGCTGAACCTGGTCGGCTGTGGTCATCGCTTCGCGTTTACTTGAGCACTTCGTCGAGCGACTCGCCCAGAATGTTCACCATCTGGTCGAGTTGATCCTCTCGCGCCACGTAGCACGGTGCGAAATTATAGACATCGCCGCGCAGCCGGGTGAACATTCCGCGGCGAATGGTTGCCTGGTGAACCCGGTTGCCCGCCTGGAATTCCGGCGGAAACTCCGCCTTGGTCGCCTTGTCAGCCACAATCTCGACTGCTGCCATGTAGCCTAGCCCGCGAACCTCGCCCACGTGCGGGTGCGACTGGAGCGTTTGCAGCCTGGTGAGCAGCGTCTGGCCCAAAGCCCGGGCGCGTTCTAACAGATTCTCGTTCTGGAGGATATCGAGATTGGCAAGTGCCACCGCACAGGCGACCGGGTGGGCCGAATACGTGAAGGCGTGCATCCAGGTCAGCCCTCGTTGTGGACCTGCGTCGATCGCCTCGGCGATGCGGTCGCTGACCCCGATCCCCCCCAGCGGAAAGTAACCGCTCGTCACGCCCTTGGCAAAGCTGATGATGTCTGGCTCGATTCCATAGCGGCCCAGGGCGAACCAGTCGCCGGTACGGCCAAAGCCGGTGATGACTTCGTCGGCCAGCAGCAACACGTCGTAACGGTCGCAAATCTCGCGAATCCGCGGCCAGTAGTCCTCCTGCGGCACAATCACGCCGCCGGCTCCCTGCACCGGTTCGCCAATAAATGCGGCGACGGTTTCTGGCCCCTGGCGGAGAATCTCTTCTTCCAGCAGATCGGCCGCCGCCTGGCCCGGCGTCCGCGTATCGCCTTCTTGCGGTTGAAACTCGAAGCGATAAGGGTAAGGGCTGGCAATGTGGGAGAAACCCGGCACCCTCGGCTCGAACATCGGCCAGTATGAAGGAATGCCGGTGGCCGACATCGCGGCCATCGTCGTGCCGTGATAGCCCCAGATGCGGCCGATGACCTTGTACTTCTCCGGCTTGCCTTGGGCCTTCCAATAATACCGGGCCGTCTTGAACGCCGACTCGTTGGCCTCCGCACCTCCGCTGGTGAAGAAGAACCGATTGATGCTGGGGTACGTGATCTCAGCCAGCCGTTCCCCCAGCTGGATGGCGGCCGGGTTGCTGCTGCCGGCGTAGCACGAGGCATACGCCAAGGTATCCATCTGCTTTGCGGCGGCGGCGCCCAGTTCCCGCCGGCCGTGCCCCACCAGCACATTCCACAAGCCCGACAGGGCATCGAGCACCGGCCGGTCGTGCTGATCGTACAGCAGGGCCCCCTCCCCACGCGTCCACACCAACGCCTGCTGCTGCGCCGCGGCATGGTGCAGCGGGTGGATCAGGTGCTGGGCGTCGGACTTCAAATAGGCTTCAGGGGCAACCGTCATGGGCAGTTCATCGCAGCAAAGGGTAGACACGGAGTGGGCCCAGTCGCACCTCGCGCGGGCCCTTCCCCTTTTCTACCCCCCAACGGCCGCGATTTCCATTGCCCCCTTACCGTTCACGACGCAGAGGCACGGACGATCAGGATGTGTTGGCCGGGGACTCGCCATGCGGTACCTGCCGGGGAAGTTGACATTACCACATCTGTGCCCGTCATTCTGACCGGAAGCCTCCCATCCTGGACCGAAGTGTCACCATCCTAGCCTGTCAGCGAGGAGAAACCGTCGTTCCCTAGCGGACGCATCAGGCCGGGGTTCGACCGTTGGCCTAGGGCGGCTGCGTGTGGGCTGCCACTTAACTGGCTGGGCTGACTTGGCGAATACAGGCCAGCGCCGGAAGCCACACCGGTGCCCCTTCTGTGCCGGGGCGGCGAGCACCTGCCCTACACAAACTCAGAAGCCGTCTGACCACCCCGGGCCTTGCGTGGCAACAATCCATCAGTCAATCGTGAGAAGGGATGTCGAACAGCGTGGCATCAATCTCAGTCGACGTATCGATGAAATAATCATGGACAAGCTCCATGCTGTTGATTCGACCAGAGGTGCCACCGCCTCCTTGCTTGCGCGCTGCGGCCATTTGGTCAGGATCTCTGACTTCGACAATCCGACGAATCAGATGGGTATCTGCATCGACATAGATCTGCCATGTGAACAGCGTGCGTTCGACCACAACGTGGTGGTGATTGCGGTTATCAATTTCGGTTGTTCCTCGCTAAGCGGCATCGCGTGCCGCATCTTCAAGGAACCTCCCCGTGAAGGGCATGCCAAGTTAGCCGGTCCAGCTCATATTCAGCAGGATGCCTGGGAGCACATCCATGGCGCCTAATGATACACCTTTGTATTTCGCCAACACCATTGGCAACTCTGAAAAGTCGTGAAGTGTCGGCCTGGGGGATTGGGGCGGCCAATCTTCGTACACCTGGTGACCATCGGCGACCATCAAAATGGGATCGCCGTTTGAATCGCGGCCTTCGAGGCGAAGCCGGTCGGGGCGCTGATAGATAACGCGGAAAGAACGCGAATCGGTTACCACGAGATCGCCTGCGAAATGCGCACGCAGCGCGATGGCCGTGGTTCCCCGGTAGGAGCCCAATGACTGGTAGGCCGCTTGGGTCGATTGCAAGACGGCAACCGCTTGCGGGTCGGGCGTGCCGCTCGTCATTTCAGCGGCGATGGCCTTGGTCGGTCTTGGCTGGCCCGGTGGGTTCGGCGCATCGCAACCGGCAAATAGAAAACAGAAAATCATTCCGGTGACGTAAGAAGGCCAACGTGTGATCCTTGAGGGAGAACAGCTCGTGGCGGCGCGGCTCATAGGTGGCCACTCCTTTTAAGGGGGGACAGAGGGTGGCAGCGTGTGCGGGTACGGCAATGCGGCCCCCACCACAGCAGCCGACCCTGCCAACGGCCATGAACTTTCTGACAGTAATCGCCTTTTCGCCCGCCATTTTCCTTATCTGCCGCCATTGTACCCGTTCGGGGGGGGGCTGGCTTTCGAATCCCATTGACATCTGAGCCGTTGAATGGGTACAAGTAAGCTTGCATCAGTAACCCCTGATGTTACCTGCCTGTTCCCTGACCAAGGGGAGCCAATGCCTACCCGCTCGCCGTAACCGAAGTTGGCCATCGGTCAATTTCAGGAAATGGTGGGCCATACCCGCCCAACCGCACAGCGTTACGGCTGTGTCCCGCTGGGGGGCACCCTCGGTGGAAGCAAACCCTCCCCCCCAAGAAAGTCGATTATTATCTCTGAGGACGACACGATGATCCGCATTCCAATGGGTAAGACTCGGCGATATTGCGATGGGTTGAGCCGCCGAAGCTTCCTGCAAGTAGGCATGGCCGGCATGGGCTCGCTGGGCCTTTCACAGTTCTTGAGGGCCAAGGCGGCCGCCGCGGCCGAGGGCAGATCCACCAAGGATACCCGCGTGATCCTGTTGTGGTTGGATGGCGGTCCCAGCCATATGGACATGTACGACATGAAGCCCGATGCCCCGGTCGAGTACCGCGGTATCTGGAGCCCCATTCGCACCAACGTCCCGGGTATCGAAGTCACGGAACTGTTCCCGCTGCACGCCAAGATTGCCGACAAGTTCTCCATCATTCGGTCGCTGCACCACGGATCGGGCGACCATTTCACCGGCGGGCATTACATGCTGACCGGCCGTGGCGGTGTCAGTGGCGCGAACAACGCCCCCCGCGATCCGTTCGTCGGCGCGATTGCCACGCGGATGACCGGTGCCCGGGCCCCCGGCATGCCTGCCAACGTGGCGGTGCCGTATGCGATGAGCATCGGGCTGCGGCCAGGTTACTTCAGCCCGCTGTACGTCGGCCAGCAGTACACGCCATTTGAAACGGCATCTGACCCGAACAATCCGAACTTCAAAGTTCAAAACATCACGCTGCCACCCAACCTGACGGTCGATCGCTTGCAAGACCGCAAGTCTCTGCTGCAGCATTTCGATCAACTCCGCCGCGATGCCGACAGTTCCGGCGCCCTCGAAGCCATGGACCGCTTCGATCAGCAGGCGTTTGAGATGGTGACCGGCGACGCGGCCCGCAAGGCCTTCGATATCAACTCCGCCGATCCGCGCCTCCGCGACCGTTACGGCCGCCACACCTGGGGGCAAAGCACGCTGCTTGCCAAGCGGTTGGTGGAAGCCGGGACTACGTTTGTTACCGTTCACTTTGGCGGCTGGGATCACCACTGGAACCTGGAATCGGGTTATCAGCGGTTCCTGCCTATGGTGGACCAGGCCGTGTCGGCCCTGTTCCACGACCTCTGCGAAAGCGGCCTCTACGACAACACGCTGGTGGTGCTCTGCGGCGAGTTCGGCCGCACGCCCCGCATGAACGACGGCGGTAACGGTGGGCCTCCGGGCAGCATGGGCACGCCCGGTCGCGATCACTGGGGGAACGCCATGTCCTGCCTGTTGGGCGGCGGCGGCATCCGCGGCGGCCAGATCGTGGGCTCGACCAATCGGCTTGGCGAAAGCCCCAAGGATCGCCCGCTCAAGCCGGCCGACCTCCACCACACGCTGTTCCACGTGCTGGGCGTCGATCGCGAGCTAAGCTTCGTCAACTTCGCCGGCCGCCCCGTGCCGGCGCTGGAGCCGGGCGACGTTATTCACGAGCTGCTGTAATCAGCCCGCCTGTAGGGCCTACCGGTTCCGGCAGATCGCCCAATCCATTGAACAATTTCTTGACCGGCGCGGCACACGATTGCCGCGCCGGTTTTGTTTTGCGGTAAAGCTGACGTTGTGCCCCTTTCTGCAGCGCGGCAGTAGGTGCATTACGTACCCCCCGCGATTGGCAGAGCTGAAGCCGATTTGTAGCGCGGTTCCAAGTGGCCTTTCAAGTAGCGATGGCGGCAATGCGGAACCGTGGGCGATAGGTGCCACCGCCCCTGCGGTATTGAAGGTGCCGCCCGCGCGCAAGAAAAAACGGCGCGCGCCGACCGGCGCCGCCGTTTAAGTCGCAGCAGCAAGGTTTGACTTGGAAATCAGCCCGCGGCCGTCTAATCGCCCTGCTCGACGACCACGCGGCCCATGTAGTAGCCGCAGCGAGGGCAGGCTACGTGTTGCGGGCGCATGTGGCTGCACTGAGGGCAGGGGCTCAACTGCTTGGCCTTCAGGCGATCGTGGGCGCGACGCGTGCCCGTCCGGGCGTTGCTGTGCTTTCGTTTGGGGACAGCCACCGTGAAAACTCCTGTCGATTCGGCAGTCTTGGCTCGATATTGGCCTGTTGTTCAGCCGCCAGTTGCCGTGCTCGCAACCATGCCTTAACCCCGAGGACGGCGAAACGCCGCACGACCTCGTCGCCGGCGCGGGCCTCGCCAAAGCCGCAAGGCGAACAGGCCGAATTGGGCATTTTAGCCCATCCGCGCGCGACCGCAAAGGACCACCCATCCGGTTTTTGCTACAGGCAGATTGGGCGGGGCGGCACTGCGGCGTCTGATTGCGCCGCGGTCCGCGCCCATTACCCGATCCAGCCTACAGCAGGGTCGACCGGCAGGCCAGAAACAGCAGCTACTTCGGCTGCGGCCCGATCTCTTTGGGGGCCTTGGCGGTTTGCGCCTGGTCGTCGCGCAGTTTTTCCTCGAACTGCATGGTGTAGTGCATGCTGCTGGTTTCGCCGATATGGCCAATCACCCGCTTGTCCATGTGCGAGCTTTGCTCGATCACGCGGCCCTGGTTGATGTCGAACTTGACCACCCCTTGCGTTTCCCGCTGCACGAGTTGGGCCTCGATCACGGGGTCGTTAATCGGTGTCAGAATGACCGTTTCCACCCGGATCGTCGCCACTCCGTTCTTGATCGAAACGACGGTGAACCGCTGCTGGCTCTTGATCTTCTTGATCGTGCGGTCGCGCATCGGCACGCTGATGACGTGCGGAATCTTCCACTCGTAACCCTCGTACACGGCCTCCTCGGGCAGGGGGATGGTCATGGGGCCATCGTAACCCGAGGCCCGCGGCCGGTGATCCTCGCGTTTGATGACCTCTCCCCGGTTATCCATGGTGATCGTGGCCAACGGGGTGCCAATGTTCTCGGCGGCGTCTTCGAACCCTGGCGGCGGGTTTTTGTCCTTGGTGCTGTCGAAAGTTTGTTCTTCGCGGCCGGTGAGCCGGTGCGTCATCACCACGCTTTCGACGGAGTGGACGAACGTGAACTCGCCCGACGGCTGAACCTTCTCCACCGTCCATTTCTTGACCGAACGGCTATCGGTCGAGGCGTTCTGCGTTGTGCCGGCCACGGTAGTCACAATCTGCACCTGGTGCCGCACATCCCAGCGAAAGACATCGCCTTCGTTGAACTTGTAACGCAGCAGGTGCTTTTCTTTTTCGGGCGATGCGTCGTCGGCACGCGCCCAAGCAATCGCGCCACCCAACAACACCGACACGGCCAGAGCGGCCATCCAACCCGTTTGAGTTTGCAGCTTCATGTCGCATCCTTGCGGCAAAAAGGGAAGCAATGTTCGCTGGACTTCCGCCGAGCATTGCTGATGTGCGGCACTTGCCTGCGCATCCGCCGTGTGGCGAGTGGCAGGTTCGGCACAGGGCGCTTTCTCAATCCGTCGCTGGGCCGCTCAGGATTGACCCCGGCGAGGGTAGCAGTCGATTCGCCCGCCCCAACCCAACTTGGCCGATAACGTGCGGTAGTATCCGCGGCCTGGCACCTCCACCAGCAAGAACCGCGGTTGGGCGCGCTCCACGCGAACGCGGTCGCCCGGCTCAAGCCTGCACAGCACCTGGCCATCGACCACGACGCTGGTGCCGTCGTTGGGCCGGTTCGCTATCAGTTCAAACACCCGATCGGCCGCATCGACCACCGGGCGGTTGGTTAGCGTGTGAGGGCTGATGGGCGAGATCACGAAGGCATCGAGGTTCTTGCGGAGAATCGGACCGCCAGCCGATAGGTTGTGGGCCGTCGAACCGATAGGCGTGCTGATGATCAGGCCGTCGCAACGATAGGTGGTTGCCAATTCTTCGTCAACATAGAAATCAAGCTCGAGCATCGAGAACGGATAGCCGTTCAAGACGGCCGTCTCATTCAGCCCCAGTTGCCGGTGAATCTCTTGCCCATTGCGGAACACGCGGCACTCAAACATCAAGTGTTCGATGGTTTCGCACCCGCCTTCGCAGAGGCTGGCCAGTTGCACATCGAGCTCGTCGGGCGAAATGGCCGCCAGAAACCCCAGTCTGCCCAAGTTGACGCCCACGACGGGGATCTGGCGATAGCCCATATGACGAGCAGCCCGCAAAATGGTGCCATCGCCGCCCATAACCACCGCGTAATCGACGTTCAGGCTGGCCACGTCGGCCGTCATGCCGAAGTCCCAAAGTTGGATTTGGGCGTGACGCTCGATGACGCCGCGCAGGCCCAGGGCCTTGGCCTCGATTTCGGGCCGGTCGCCTAAACCCAGGACGATGACGTCGATGCGTGCTGCTTGTGGTGGCATCCCGCCGATCATAGGACAGCCTGCGGCCGCTGGCAACGCGCGGCAGCCGCGGTTGGCTGCGCCCCCAGCCAGCCCGGCAACCTGCTGCCGCGCTGGCCCGCGCAGTCCTCCTGGCCAGGGCCGAACCGCTACCCGACACGCCTTGTCTGTAAAGGAGCGGCAAACGGCCGCTCGCCGCTCGCGCCTGTTGCGGCCACGATATTCGCGCAATAGGCGGCGACGGGGAAGCAGCGGCACATCGGGCGCTGGTCGCTCCCGCTGGGGTGCGGTGGCCCCCCTGCGGCATCCGGTTCCTGGCGTGCTGGATGATGTAACGCATTATAGGGATTTATGTTGCGATTTGGACGGCGCCTCGCCAAGGAATTCGCTGTGGCCAAGCCGGGCCAATAGCCGATAGAATGGCGAGCCATTGGCGGCCTGGACGTTGGCGGAGACGATGGAATTGCCGCAAGCCCTTTGGTGCTAGCCAGATGCGCACCATGGCAGGTACCCCTGGGCGACCTCGGCTTAGGGTGTTACAATTTCGACGGCACCTGCCTTGCAGAGGTGCGAGCCCACGAATACATTGGGGGCTTAGCCACAATCCCCTGTAGCTCAGTTGGTAGAGCAAGCGGCTGTTAACCGCTGGGTCGTAGGTTCGAGTCCTACCGGGGGAGCTTTTCGTTTTTCTACGAGCCAAGCCGACACACGAGTTTACGCCCGGCCCCGAGAGATCGGCCGCCGGGCGTTTTGCGTTTACGGCCAGTTTCCGCAAGGGTTTGCGCCGATCCCCGTCCTGTGCAAAAAGTAGATCGCGGCAAACTGGGCGGAGGTTCGGTCACGGTT